>JBCAXI010000033.1:0-14399 GCA_038534175.1 Planctomycetota bacterium
GCACCTCCTCGGGCGTCCACACGAACGATGAAAGCACGATCCGCGGCTCGAGCGTCTCGAGTGATCCTCCGCCCGCGTGGGCGTGATCCGTAGACCGCCGATGGCCTCGCCGCAAAGAACGCATCCCGATGAATCCTCCCGGAGGGCCCATGCCAGCCGTACGGCCGGGGCCTCGCCCTGGTTCGAAGCGTACGAACCGCCCGTGTCGCTTCCAAGCCCATCGGTGGATTCGAATGGTCAGACGAGCCGGATGGTGTCAACCGGTGAACAGATCCGTCACGTTCTCGGCCGCCCAGGCGGCGCCGGGCTGCCAGAAGTACCGGACCACGTCACCCTCGGCCGTGGCGCCGATCAGGCTCGTCTGCCCCCGGTCGCTCGTCACGCCCGTGATCGGGCCCGCGGGGATCGGGGCGTCGTCGATGAAGCTGCTCAGACGCGTGACGTTCCAGTTCGTCAGCCCCGGCGCCCACCAGTACACCTCGACACTCGAGCCGTCCGCCGACAACCCGGCCACGTTGAGCCCGCCCCATGAGGTCACGTAGCTCGACACGGTCGAGGCCATCAGCTCGGGCCCGTCGAACGCGGTGGTCAGGTTGGCCTGCTGCCAATCGCCCCGGAAGCTGGGCACCCACCAGGCGATGACGGCCTCGCCTCGCTCGTTCACCCCGCCCACGTTGATCCCGTTCCAGCTCGTCAGGTACGCGGTGAGCCCGCCAACGAAGCCGCGAGCCCCCGTGATCGCGCTGAGGTTGCTGGTGGTCCAGTTGTCGAGCGTGTCGGCGGTCCAAACGGTCTGGATGTCTCCGTTGTCGTCGAGCCCGGCGATGGTCAGCGCGTTCCAACTCGTCACATAGCTGATGAGCTCGCCCGTGAATCGTGGCATCGCCAGCCCGTTGGCGCGGAGGTCGTCCTCGGCGAGGTTGCGGAAGTCCCACTGGAAGTCGCCGTCCACCGACTGGTTGCGGGTCTGCACGTACAGCACCAGGTCGTTGCGTGCGTCGAGCCCGGCGATGTACGCGTTGCGCTGCTGGTCGACGAACGACGTCAGCTCGCTGGTGATATTGCGGGCGCCGAGCTCCTGGGTCAGGTTGCGCTTGGTCCAGGTGCCGCCGTTGTTCGTGAATAGCAGCAGCCCGTTCGAGCTCGAGACCGAGGCGTACGAGCGTCCGTCCTTCGGATCGACGAACGTGGTGAACTCGCTCAGCAGCGTCTCGCCCTCGAGCAGCGACGCCACCTCGCGCCCCGCCCAGCCGCCCCCGAGCGCCTGCTGGTAGAAGAACGGATCTCCGTCGCCCGCGCGCGAGCCGATCACGAGCTGACGCTCCAGGTCGTAGTGCGCCCCGAGCCGCGCCACACGCCCGCTCGGCGTCTCGGGCTCGATCCGCCCGTTGATCTCCTCGCCCGTGACCGACGCCCGCACGTTGTCGCCCGCGATCGTCACGCTTTGCGTCAGCTCGGCCCCGGTCACCGGGTCGGCGAACGTCACGTCGTACGTGCCGTCGGGCAGCGCGAGCTGGTAGTAGCCCGTCGCCTCGGTCGTCGCGTTGAACAGCACGAGCAGGGGCGAGGTGGGGTCGACCACCGAGATCGTCACGCCGCCAAGCCCCTCGTCCGCGTCGTACCGCCCGTTCCCGTTCGCGTCCTCATACGCGACGCCCAGGAGGTGCGTCGGGTCGTCGCCCGTGGGGGCGCCGACGACCGCCGACCAGTACGAGTCGAACGGGCCGTCCGAGTCGGCCGGCGCGAGCACCCGCCCCGCGCCGAACGCCGACGGGCGGAAGTCCTCGTCGAACACCTCGCTCAGCGACAGCAGGCTCTTGCGGAAGTTGCTGTTGCCCAGCCAGGCGGCGTACACATCGCCCGGCTCACCGAGGTCGCCCGCCAGGCTCTCCGTTACCAGGCCCGTGAAGCCGGCCGCGTTGGCGCGGTCCTGGCTGTCTTGGCCCGCGGGGTTCAGAAAGTCGAGGTACTCCTGGGCGTTCATGTCGGCGACGTGCGCCCGCGCCGCGGCGAGCAGCGCCTCGTTGAACGCCAGCGGCGCCTTCTCGCCGATCAGCGCCGCCTCCGCCTCCGTCAGCCCCTCGGTCAGATCGATCCCCAGCCGAGCCGCCTCGACCTGCGGATTCGCCCGCGCGTCGTTGACCAACTCCAGCAGCACCACCTCCTCAGGCGCGTACCCGGCGAGCACGATGCGGGGCTCGAGCGACTCGAGCAGCGTGGCATGATCGGCGTCACGGCGAGGGTTCGATCGACGCATGGGGCGCACACTCCGTCGTCTCGGCCCGTCGTCAAAGGCGGGGGCCGCAAACGCGTTGGGACTGATCTTCGGACGCCCCCGGGGCCCGTCTCACACGGAGCGGCCCGGCGTCCGGTCGCCGATCCCTCGCGCTGCGGGCGGGATCGGCAAGGAGGCAGGATACCCGCACGGCGCCGAGCGGGCACACTCTCTCTCCGCATCCCACACCCCCGCGGATCCCGCCGCCACGCCAGCCCCGAACACGTAGTATCCGCCCGATGCCCGACGACCTCCCGAACACGCCCGATGGACTGCCGCCCGAAGCAGACACGCCCGAAGCTGCTGAGGCCGCCGCCGAGCGGTTCCGGACCGACTTCAAGCGATTGCAAGACGAGATCGCCAAGGCCGTGGTGGGGCAGCGGGCCGTGGTTGACGGCGTGCTCACCTGCCTCTTCACCGGCGGGCACGCGCTGCTCGAGGGTGTCCCGGGCATCGGCAAGACCCTGCTCGTCCGCACCCTCGCCGACGCGCTCAGCCTCTCGTTCGGACGCGTGCAGTTCACGCCCGACCTGATGCCCGCCGACATCACCGGCACCACCGCCGTCTACGAGTCCGACGACGAGCAAGGGCGCCGCGTGCGCACGTTCAAGTTCGAGCCAGGGCCCGTGTTCCACCAGATCGTCCTCGCCGACGAGATCAACCGCGCCACGCCCAAGACCCAGTCCGCCTTGCTCGAGGCGATGCAGGAGCGCTCCGTGACCGTCGCGGGCGAGACCCACCGCCTCCCCAGTCCGTTCCTCGTCATGGCCACGCAGAACCCCGTCGAGCAAGAGGGCACCTACCCGCTGCCCGAGGCCCAGCTCGACCGCTTCTTCTTCAAGATCCTCGTCGGCGCTCCGGACCGCGAGGAGATGGGCGAGGTGCTCCGGCGCACCACCACCGGGCACACCGCCGACGTCCGCCCCGTGCTCGACGCCGGCGCGATCGAGGCCCACCAGCGCCTCATCAGGCAGGTCCAGGTCGCGCCGAGCGTGCAGGACTACGCCGTGCGCATCGTCCTGGGCACGCACCCAAAGAACGAGGGCGTGTCGGGCGGCGATGGCGGGCGCTGGTCCACACCCATGGTGGACAAGGCGGTGCGCATGGGCGCCTCGCCGCGCGCCGCGCAGTCGATCCTGCTCGCCTCGAAGTGCCGCGCCCTGGTCGATGGGCGGGCGGCGATCGCGACCGACGACGTGCGCGCTGCCGCGCTGCCCGCGTTGCGCCATCGAATCATCCTGAACTTCGAGGGCGAGGCCGAGGGCGTCACGCCCGACCAGATCATCTCCAACCTCGTCGAGACCATGCCGATCGACGCCGACTAACGCGCCCCGCCCGCGACCCCCTGGGTCACAAGGATCGAGCCAGCGCCAAAGAACACAAGCGCGAACGTGCCCAAACTTTCGGCCAGGCGGCCCTGCAAGAGCGTTCCGATGGTCGACCCCTTCGAACGGGCCGCAGCGAGTCGATCCGAGAGGCGATTGCCTTGGCGCCGCGTGGGGCGGAAGATCACCCCATGTCCGATCGAATCGCCCCGCCCCCGAGCGGCACGCCGTGCCGCCTTCTCATGTTCGTGGTCATCGCGGCCGCATGGTGGGGCTGCTCGTCGTCGTCCGGCTCGGCATCGCGCCACGCGGGCGGGCCTTCGGTGCCGGAGGACGCGGTGGTCCGCTCCGCCGAGGATCGACGCGCCGAGGTGTCGGCCGATCCCGGCCCGGATCCCAACGCCCGTCCGCGGCGCCTGATCCGCGCGGCCGAGCCGATCGTCTGGGCCATGCCCGGCGTGCGGCTCGTCACCCCGGTCGAGTCCGCCGACGGTCGCCGATTGCCCAAACGCGTCCGCGTCCGCGCGGCCGACGGCACGACGGTCGAGGGGTTGATCCGGCGCGTCGATGTCGAATTCGCCGGCACCTCGACGCCCCGCTCGCTCGCGGGCGGGTGGCTGCCCGAGCCGGGCATCTGGAGCACCGAGCCGGCGGACACCAACGTGGTCGGTGCCGCGCTGAGCCAGTTTGTGCTCGTCGTGGACCTGCCACCCGAGGCCCGCGGCGGGCCGGTCTGGGTCGATCGAAATCGCTTTGACCTTCGATGGCTGCCTCCGGTGGGGGATGAGCGGTCGCCCGCGCTGGCCAGCCCGCTCGGTGCCGAGGGCCGACGCAGTCGCGTGCTCGCCGAGCTGGCGCGGGCCGAGCGGCGCAGCCCCCTGCGCCGTTGGCGCTATCGGCTGAGCGTGGGACGCCTCGCCGCCGCGCCGACGGGCCCGCCCGAACGCGCCACCGCTGGAGTCGCCCGTGCGGGCGGGCGGTTCGACGATCCGGTCATCGAGGCGATCGCCCGACAGCGAGAGGCCTGGTGGCGTCGGGCGCTCGCCGATCTGCACGCGGTCGATTCCGCGCTCGCGTCGGAGTTGCGTGGTCGGCTCGCCGCCACGGTGCGCCTGCCCGCCACGCCGCGGCTCTCGCCAGTCGGCTTCGCCGAGGACACGATCGTGCCCGTGTGGCCGACCGACCAGGCCGATCTCGACGCGCTGCTGACCGATCTGCTCGATCGCGACTTGCCGGTTGGCGATCGCCGATCGCGAACGCGAGCGTGGCTGGGCGCCCAGCCGGTGGGCATGGGTTGGATCGTCGCCGACGCCGCCACCGCGACGATCGACGCCGCCGGCGAACGCCCGGTCGCGCGTGTGATCCTCGCCAACCTGTCGGGCCGCTCGGCGTTCGGCTCGGCCCTGGCGACTGGCGAGGACGCGCCCCCGCAGCTCGAGGCGCCCCCGCCCAACGAGGCCCGCGTGCTCGACGTTCCGCTGCCCGACGCCGCCGAGCGCCTCCGTGGCGGCGTCGGGGTGCGTCTCCAGGTCGGAGATTGGCGATCGACCCGGGCCGCGGCCTTGCCCACCACCGCCGCCCCTCCCGGCTGGCGCCTCGCGGGGTTCCATCGTGACTGGACCCTCGACGCCTGTCTTCGGGGCGAGATCCGATCGCTCGCGCCCGCCGCCGGACGCGAGACCGCCGCGCTCGTCTACCGAGACACCGACACGCCCTTCTCCGAGGACCCGCGCGACGGCTGGTGGCTCTACGTCGAGTGCCAGCGCCGCCCGCGCGACGACGAGGACGAACGGGTGCGCGTCTGGTTCGGGCCGATGGGGCTCGAGCTCGGCGCCATCGAGGTGCGCGCCGATGGCCGGGTCGGCCGACCCGATGGGGCCAAGTCGATCACCGCGTGGGACGCCTCACGCGTCCGCGTCGAGCAGCGCGACTCGCAATGGACCGCGACCATCCCGATCCCGCCCGTGCTCATCGGCGACGACGGCACGCTCTTTCTCGGCGTCGAGCGCATCGGCGCGGGCGAGCGGCAGGCGTGGCCCCGTCCGATGCTGCCGTGGCAGACCGAGCCGGGTCGCGCGGCCGGCGATCTCTCACGCTGGGCCCTGCCTCCGCGCTGATCGTGTCGTCACCGCTCCACACGCGTGCGTCGATCAGACGAGCCCGAGGGCACGCCGCACCACCGGGTGCAGCTCGATGTTGTCCATGAGACCGATGATCGGCTCGCTGCCCGGGCCATACGCGGTGAGCTCGACATAGTCGGCGGTGTGATTGGGACTGATAAACGCAACGCCAAAGTGGTTGGCGAGAATCGATCCGAGCACCGGCCCAGGCTGGCTCGCGGGGCGGAAGGCGTCGGTCATCTCGCCCTGGCCAAACGCCCGCGCGAGCGTCTCGCGCTCCAACGGCGTGAGCGTGACGCTCGCGGCCTGCTCCAGCAGCTCGCTGATTGCCCCGACCCGGTCGGCGTCGCGCCGCCGCTCCAATTGCTCGAAGATCCACTCGAACGATTGCGTCGCGTTCGCCATGCTCGCGAACGCGCGATCGCCCGCGTCGAGGTACAGCGTGTGTCCCGGATTCGCGTTGCCGTGGTCGGTTGTGACGATGACGAGTGTGTCGTCGCGGCCTCGCGCGAAATCGTCGGCGACCGCGAGCGCCTCATCGAACGCCCACTGATCCAGCACGAGCCCCGCGGCGTCGTTCGCGTGCGCCGCGTGGTCGACCCGCCCGCCCTCGATCTGCATCACAAACCCGTCGGGCGCACGATCTAACTCGGCGATCGCGACCCGTGTCAGCTCGGCCAGGCTAGGCTCGCGCGCCTCCGAGGGCATGCGTCGCCGATCGATCTCATACCGAAGGTGCGAGTTGTTGAACACGCCCAGCGCCGGCCGCGGCCCGCGCGAGCCGCCGCGCTCGTACGCGAGCAGATCGTTGCGCGTGCGCAGCACGCGATAGCGGTCGTGCCGCTCGAGCAGCGAGGCGGGAAAGTGCTTGGCGCCTCCGCCGAGCACGAGGTCAACCCCGCGTTCGAGCGTCTGCTCGGCGATGGCGTCCTCCATGTCGCGCTTGGGCACGTTGGCAACGAACGCCGCGGGCGTCGCGTGGGTCACGCGCGTGGAGGTCACGAGCCCGGTCGCCTTGCCGTTGGCCTTGGCCTCAACCAGGATCGGCCTCGGCTCGCGTCCCTCGGGCGTGAAGTTGACCGCGCCGTTGCGGACGTGCACGCCCGCGCCCCACGCGGTGCCCGCCGCCGCCGAGTCCGTCACCAGCGAGTTGGCGCTGTGAGTCATCTGCAAGGCCCGTCGCACGCCCGGGCGCGCGAGCAGCTCGACCCATCGGCTGCCTTGATTGGCCCAGAGGCGCATCGCGCGATCGGCCATCTGCAGCGTGCCGAAGCTCATCCCGTCCGAGACGAGGAAAATCACATTGCGCGCCCGCCCAGATCGCCCGGTTCGGACACGCGCCAAGGAGGGCGCTCCCAGCGCCACGCCCGCGGTCGCCGCCAAGAACCCGCGCCGGGGCCATTGGGTATGGGTCGGCCGCGTCTCGCCGCCGTCACGATCGTCTGATGCTCGTTGGGCCATGCCAACGGTACGCGGGCCGCTCGCCGGCTAGCCGCGAGACCGGGCGACATATACGAACCATTCAAGAACCAGCAGCACCCCGCCCGCGAGCACGAGCCACCGCCAGAGCTCGCGCGGCCCGGCCGTGGCGGCGCCCCCTGCGAGGTCCCGACCCGCGATCGAGAGCGTCTCGGCCATTCGCGCGGCCGTCTCGGTGCGGCTCTCAACATTCACCGACGCCCACCGGGCGCCAGCCACGCCCTCGAGCCGATGCACCCCTGCGCGGGCCGGGCGGAAGCGAGCCTCGCCTCCGATGACCGTCGTCTCGACCGGGACGCCCTCCGCGTCGAGCACGACCACATCGCCAGCCTGCCCGGGCGGGCGCCCGGTCGGGATCGAGACGACCTCACCCGTGCGCCATCGCCGCCCCGTGTCGCGCTCGGCGCGCAGGGTCAGATAGTCCACACAAGACGCGACGAACACCGCGAAGCCGGGCTGGAGCGGCCAGTCGGTCTCGGTCGGGTCGAACGCGACGAGCACGCGTCGACCGCGTGTGGTCGAGTCCTCAACGATCAGCGGGCCATCGGGGCCCCGGGCCAGCACCGAGCGTGTCGCGTCGCTCGTGGGCGGAGGCAACTCGGCTCGTCGCCGCACGACCAGCTGGTCGAGCGGCGCGTGCCGAAGCGTCGGGTGGTCGCGATCCCACGACACCACCCGCACGGGCGAGACCGGCGCGTCGCTCGTCGGTGCCAGAAATTGCAACGCGGGCGCCGCCGAGGCCAGACCGCGCGCGTCGGCGTCCACACCATCCAAGATCCAGAGGTCCGCGCTGATGTCCGATGCCGAGCCGGCGGGCACGCGGCGCACGTCCCCCGCGTCGAGCGCCTCGATCACGTCTCCCAGCACCCATCGCTCGACGCGGTCGTCGTCCGTGTCGGGCGTGACCCACACGAGGCGGGGCCGCGACGCGGGGCGGAGCGTGAGCGAGGCGCGGTCATCGGCGTCGAGCGTGCCGCCCGGCGAGAGCTCGACCCGCAGCAACCCGCCGTCGACGCTGCGCACGTCGAATGAGTGGGCCCGCTCGCTCAACCCGCCCGCGTCGGCGCGCTCGATCGACAACGCTCGACGCTCGATCTCCTCGCCATCGAGCGTCAGCCGCAGCACCGCCGCCCGCTCGCGATCATCCGCGTGCGCCACGCTCACGAGCACGCGCACCAATACGGGATCGCGGTAGTCGCGCCGCGCCGCCAGCGCCACGACGCCGATGTTCCCGGGCGCGTCCGCGTCGTCCGCGTCGTCGGCGTTGTCCGCGTTGCCAGCGCCCACACCAACAAACGCGACCTCGCCTGGCGCCGACAGGGGCTCTGTGGACTCGTAGCCGCCATCACCGATGATCCAGATCGCCGCGGCCTCACGGTCGCCCTCGTCGCCCCCGCGCACGAGCGCCGAGGCGAGCTCGAGCGCCGCCGAGAGGTCCCCAGGCTCGTCCGTCGGCTCGAGCGTCTCGAGCGCTCGCCGCAGCGCGCGCCGATCCGATGTCATCGGGGTCAGCGCGACCGGTCGCGCACCAAACGCAACGAGCGCCAGCGACCGGCGCTCGGTGCCCTCATCGAGGTCATCGATCAACGCCCGCGCGCGCTCGCGCGCCAGCTCAAAGCGGGTGCGCCCGTCGCCCAGCCGAGCGCGCATCGACGCCGAGACATCGATCAGCACCACCGCGCGCACGGCACTTGGGCGATCGCTGGGGATCGCCGGGCGACCGAGCGCCGCGACCAGCATCAGCAACGCCAGCAGCTGCGCGAGCAGCAGCCACGAGGCCCGCAGCCACCGCAGCGGCACGTTGGCCTCGAGGTCCTCCGCCGCCTCGTTCCACAGGCTCGCGGCGCTCACACGCACCGGGCGTCGGCGCAGCCGAAGCATGTAAATCGCCGCCAATGCGGGCAACGCCAGCGCCGCGCCCAGGATCGCCGCGCCCGGCGCCAGCCAGATCACGACCCACCTCCGCGCCAGCCCGTGGCGATCACGAACATCTCGACCGAGGCCCCACGCGTGGCCTTGGGCTTGAGCCCCTTCACCGACGCGAACAACCCGCGCGACTCGCCGAGCAGGGCCTGGTACTCGGCGCCCTCGAAGACCTTCATCGCCAGCGAGCCGCCCGATCGCAGCACGCCTGGCGCGAGCTCGAGCACGCGACGGCACAGCTCGACCGAGCGGTAGTGGTCGCCGCGCGGATCGCCCGTGGTCGGCGGCGCCATGTCGCTGAGCAGCACGTCCGCCGAACCGCCGAGCAGCTCAACAAGCTGGTCCGGCGTGATCTGGAACGCGTCGCCCACGACCGTCCGCGCGTGCGACGGCAGCGTGGCGGTGGTCGGCTGCAAGTCGATGCCCGCGACCGCGCCGCTCGGCCCGACGCGCTCCGCGGCGACCTGCGTCCAAGAGCCCGGTGCGCAGCCCAGATCCAACACCCGAGCCCCGCGACGGAGCAGCCGATTCCGATCGTCGATCTCGATGAGCTTGTACGCCGAGCGCGCCGCGTACCCGTCGGCCTTGGCCTGCTTGAAGTACTGATCGCGGAGGACACGCCGAGCCATCCCGGCATTGTTGCCGCGGGTTCGCAGCGGGGCGCTCAGATCGAGGAGGTGGGGCTGTTGGCGATAGTGGGGGTGGCGGGGGTGGAGAGCGCGTGCGGGTCCGGAGCCCCTGGAATGGGCGCGTAGAGCAGCCGGAGTTCCTCGGCGATCGCGACAATCTCCTCGCCATTGCGTTTCTTGAGCAGCTTCCGAGAGAAACGGGCGCTGAACGGGTGGGGCCCCTGCGCGAATTGCATCGTCACCTCGTCACCGCGCGTGCGCACCGCCACGCCGGTGAGCCGATCCAGGTCGTATCGCTGGATCGACTTGGGTCTGGGATGCGTCGGCCCGGCGACACGCACCGCGAGCAGCTGCGTCTCCGTCAGCGCCAGGTAGTAGTACTTTGTCATCAGCGTCGCGATGAGCGGGCCCAGCACCAGCAGCGCCATCGCCAGCGACGGCCCATCCACCCCAATCGCAAGATGGCGAACGTTCTCTAGATCGCCATGCCGCGCGACGATCTGTTGCCGGCTCATCTCGTGGATGAATCGCTCACGCAGCTCGTTGTGCGTCTTGAACAGTCCCATCGCCTTGGCTCCTCCATCGAGCGATCAGAGCTGCAAAGCAACCTACCGGCGCGGGTCCGCCAGAGCTACCCTGAGCGCCGTCGCGATTGGGAGGCACCATGGGCCGTCGGATGTCCAAGCAGCGCAAAGCCGAGCACCTCGCCGGGTCGCCACTGTTTCATGTGGCGCTGCGGCTGCTGGCGGTGATGTTTCTCGTCGGCTCGCTGGCCATCGCGGGGTTCACCATTCCCAAGACGCTCCGGGAGATCCGAGGCGCCGACCACTGGCCGACCACCACCGGACGCATCACCAAGTCCTCCACCGGGCGATACGTCGACAGCGACAGTCTCAACGACGTCTGGCTGGTGCAGTACGTGTACGCCGTCGAGGGCCAACGCTACACGCACGACCGCTACAGCGGCCCCCTCAACACGCCCGACGACCCGCTCGACACGTACCCCCGAGGAGAGGACGTCGAGGTCCGCTACGACCCCGATCATCCGCAACGCGCGTTCATCGGGCCCGGCCCCACGTGGGTCAACGTGCTCGTATGGGCGTGGGTCGTCGTCGCCGGGCCTGCGGTGGGCGTGTTCTGCTGGAAGCTGTCGCGAGATATCGCCAAGGCCCACGCGGGCGGGACGTGAGCACGAGCGTTTGGTCGCATCGAGTTGGCGGAGTCCTCGCGCCGGCCCGACGCGCGCCCTCGGGGTGGCTAGCCTCATGCGATCAGAACGAACCGCCGCCCCCCGCGGCCGGGAGCCCACGTGACCACAGCACCCACCCCCGATCTCGGCGCCTCCAAGAACACATCGCCCGCCGCCCAAGAGCGGCTGCCCCTCCCCGACGAGGTCGTGCCGGGCCAGATCCTCTGGACCTACGCGACCTCCATCGCGGTCATCCACGTGCTGGCGCTGCTGGCGTTCGTGCCGTGGGTGTTCACGTGGGCCGGCGTGATCACCGCGGTCGCGGGCGTGTTCGTGTTCGGGCAGGGCATCAACCTGTGCTACCACCGCTTGCTCACGCACCGCAGCTTCGTGGTGCCGGGCTGGCTCGAGCGGTTCTTTGTGATCATCGCGCTCTGCTGCCTGCAGGACACGCCGGGCAAGTGGGTCGCGATCCATCGCTACCACCACAACCACTCGGACCACCAGCCCGACCCGCACTCGCCGCTGGTCAGTTTCCTGTGGGCGCACATCGGCTGGCTCATCGTCCGCAACCCCGAGGCGCACAGCATCGCGCTCTACCAGAAGTACGCCAAGGACGTGCTCTCAAACCCGTTCTACATGCGGCTCGAGAAGTCACTGTTGTGGGTGTGGATCTACTTGTGGCACGCCGTGGCGTTCACGCTCGTTGGCATGGGCATCGGCTGGCTCGTGGGCGGCGACCTCGCGACCGCGATCCGCTTCGGCGTCAGCATGCTGGTCTGGGGCGTGCTCGTGCGCACCGTGCTGGTCTGGCACATCACCTGGTCGGTCAACTCGCTCACGCACCTCTTCGGCTACCAAAGCTACCAGACCGGCGAGAACAGCCGCAACAACTGGCTCGTCGGCCTGGTCGCCGTCGGCGAGGGGTGGCACAACAACCACCACCACGACCCCGCGAGCGCGAAAAACCAGCACAAGTGGTGGGAGATCGACCCGACGTGGTACGTCATCCGCGGGCTCGAGCTGGTCGGGCTCGCGAAGCGCGTGACACGCCCGCGCCACGAGCGCCACGCCCACCGAGACTGATTGCGCGCGTGGCCTACCTGGCCTGCGCTTCGAGCCACTCGAGCAACTCGTCGGCCGACCGCTGCCCACGCAGCGTGTCAACGACCTCGCCGTCACGCAGCGCGTACGTCATGGGAATACCCCGCCCGCCGAGGTATGTGTCGGCCAACTCGGGCCGACGGTCGACCTCCACGTGGGTCGCGATGAAGCCGCTTTGGCCGAGCCGCGCCGTCACGCGCGGATCGTTGAGCGCGTCCTTCTTGTACTGCTGGCAGGGCGCGCAGCGGTCGGCCGTCGCGAACGCGATCACGGTCTGTCCGCCGCCCGCGGCCAGCCCGATCGCCTCTTCCAACGCCGGCGCCGAGGCGATCGCCGCGGGCAGCGTGATGACCTCCTCCGCAACGATGAACCCCGTCTCGGGGTCGTAGGTGTGGTCGACGGTGAGGCGATCCATCCAGGCTTGGATGTTGGGCGGCGGCGTGGTCTTCATCGGGGCCGAGTCCGTTTCTGATTCCGCCGAAGTCGGCGTGGCGTCCGAGACGCGTGTGGCGCAACCGGCCAAGAGAACGGCGACCATCGGAGCGGCGATTCGGATCAGGGTCGGTGTGGGCATGGGAGGTAGGGTTGCCGCCACGATGTCGCGTGACAAGAGCGCGTGGGCTCCGCTCTTGCTGTTCAGATGTCAGGCTTGCATGGAGCGAGGTCCGCGTTCGATCAAAGAGAAGTTTGCGTCTATCAAACACCGTGCGCCGAGCGCCGCAAAGAGACGTGGAGGTGCCTTGTTCTCACGCCGGTGCGTTCGCGAGCCTCACGGCGTCGCAGGCGAGACGCGCCGGTATCCCACGAGCAGGTCGTACGACCGGGTGAGCGACCGAGCTGGGCCGTAATTGTCAAAGTAGCCCGCCGGGGGAGCATCGAGCCACTCCTTCACAGCCCTGGGCGTGTCAGCAGCCACGGGCGTCGAAAGCGCGAGCACCCACCGTTCGTGGGGAATCGCGAGCCAGGTCTCGGCTTGGCGATCTCGTGGATCGAGGTCGGCATGCAGACCGCTGTCAGCATCACGCTGTCTCGGATCGAGCAGCATGGCGCCCTCCGCGGCAACCGCGCCGATCACCAGCGAGGGTGTTCCAGCCTCGGCGAGTCGCTGGCCGAGCGGACGGAATCCACCGCCGAACTTCTCGTACACGGGCGTGCGTCCGATGTGCGCGTTGTGCGCCAGCACCACAACCCGCGCCTCTGGATCGTCGTCGAGCACATCGGTGATGATCTCGAACATGCCCAGATCTCGCGCGTCCATGCGAGCGATGGAGTTCGTCGCCGTCTTGCGAGCCAGCGCGCGATCGACGTGCGCGATCTCGTCAGAACCCGCCTTGCCGAACGCCATCCGAAGCCCCGCGAGCGCGTCCTGCCCGGCCTCGTCTATCACATCGGCCGCCTCCCGGCTAGACGCGGACTCACGATCGAACGCGCTCCGTGTCGCTTCGATCGCGAGACGCTGCTCGTCGGTCTCGGCTCGAGCGGCGAGCGAACGAAGCGCGTGCGTAGGGGATTGGCAGTCAAATCCGATCACTCGCACTGGATCCAACCCCTCGCGCACGCGTTGCCGTAGATGTGAGATCAGATCGCGAAACTCGGACACGTTCCAGCACCAATACAGCGACTGGCAGGCCTCCTCGACCGATCGGTCGCCGGATCGCACGAAGCTCTCGATGGCTCGAACCTTGAACGGGTCGTCTTCGAGCGCCACGTGCGTGAAGCCGTGCCGCTCGACAAGCCTCAGCACGATCTCGGACTTCAACTCGATGTGCTCGGCGATGCCGTGCACCTCTTCGCCGACCATCACGACGCGCACATCGTTCACATGTTCGTCGATCCACGACGCGTCATCGATCGGGCGAACCTGAGAGACCGCCCACGCCGCGACGGCTTGCTTGGCCCCCGCCGCATCGCCTGGATCGGCGCTCTGTGACACAGCCGCGACCCAGGTCATCAGGATGGCGATGAACTTCATGGCTTCGCCCTTGAGCGGCGCGTCGGAGGGCCGCTAGTGCGGCACTTCCTTCACCGCGTTCCGATTCCAAGCCGGGACGCGGACGACGATCGGCTCGCCGCCCTCTTGCTCGATCTCGCACTGGCAGCTCAGTCGGCTGTTCATCTGGAGGCCGGGGGCCTCTTCGACGCGGTCGTCCTCGGCCTCGGTCGCCTCGCTGAGGCGGTCCATGCCTTCTTCTACGTAGACGTGGCAAGTCGAGCACGCGCAGACGGCGCCGCAGGCGTGCTCGATGTTGATCCCGTTCTCCACGGCGACCTCGAGGAGGTGCTCGCCCCGGGCGGCCATGACCTCGTGGGTTGCCTTATCGGAGCCGTCCTCGTTGAGCTCCTCGGGGTTCTCGA
>JBCAXI010000034.1:0-14392 GCA_038534175.1 Planctomycetota bacterium
AGGCGCGCTCGACCACATCCTGCACTACTTCAACGACGACATCCCAGCGCCGGCGTTCGAGACGGATCGGGTCGCGCAGCTCGCGCGCACGCGGGAGCGATCAGAGACCGGCCATCTTTCGGAGCCGCGCGTCGAGCTTGGCGGGGACCGGCATGACGCTGAGGCGTGAGAGTCGGATCAGATCGAAACCCTCGAACGCCTTGTCGGCCTTGATCTCGGCGAGGGTGACCTCGGTCATCGCTCGCGTCACCGGGGCGATGTCGATTAGCACGAACTTGATGTCGCCCGCGGCCGTGCGCTCGCCGGCGTGTTCCGGGTCCTCGTAGGCGCCCTTGACCACCCGCGCGAGTCCGACGACGGCGCGTTCCTTGCCGGTGTGGTAGATGAAGGCCTCGTCGCCCTTCTTGATCTGTCGCATGTGCATCTGCGCGGTGGGGTTCTTGACGCCGTCCCAAGGCTCGCGCCGATCGCGCACGAGATCGGCGTAGCTGTAGTCGTCGGGCTCGGTCTTGAGAAGCCAGGTCGTCATCTTGAGGACTCCGTGCATCGGATCGCGAGCGCCCATCGCGCTCGCAGGGTGTCGCCGGGTTCGAGCACACGCAGGCCGGTCTCTTGCCAGCCACGCGCGTGCAGGTTGATCGCGTCGTTCACCATTGTGCACGGCTCGACGCAGAACACCTCCGACAATGAGGGCTCGCTGGGCGAGACGGCGAACACCACAGCGTGGTTGAACGCCGCGTCGGTGGTGAGCCGGATCGCGACGTCGGATTCGGGCCAGTCGATCTCCATTGGTTCATCGCCGCGTGTGAAAACGTCGTCGAGCGGAGCGAACGCGTCGATCTCGTCGCCGACGGCGAGACGCTCGGTCAGTCCATCTCGTGCTGGCCGACCGACGGGAATGCACCCCTTCGCCGGATAGCGTTCGAGCCGCGGCAAGCGGAGTCGCGCGGACCGCGGCACCATGCCGGCGGAGTCTCGTGTCGCGAGGCGGCGCTTGAAGAATGGGTGCCACCCGAGGCCGCAGGGCATGGGCGACGCGTCCTGGTTTGTGAGCCGCAGGTCCATCTCCAGCTCATGCTCGATGAGCGTGTACGTCACCGCGAGCGTGCATGCCCATGGCCACGTTGGGCTCGTGGTGTGCACGGCGATAAGCCGTGCCGAGTGTGGCGAGCGATCGAGGACACGGAACGCGCGATCCCGAAAGAACCCGTGGATCGCGGCGCCATCGTCGTGGTTGGGATCGAGCTTAACGTGATGGCCGTCGAATTCGAACTCGGCACCGGCGACGCGATTGGGCCAGGGTGCCATCAAAAAGCATGAAGCGTCGGCCGATGAAGACGCGTCGAGCGCTGTTCGAAGAATCGGGTGCCATCGATCCGGATCGCTCGGATCGCGGTGGTCGAGCCGAGTGATCGCGGCGCCGAGCGCGGGATCGATTGTCAATCGCAGCGAGCGAGATTCGAGTTCGACACGGACCATCGGATCGGAGGGTAGCGATGCGGCGGCCTCGATTTGGGGCGGCGCGCCGTCTCGCCGAGCGTGACCTGGCCGAGCGTGATCTCTTCGAGATCGATCCGGTCAATATTGGGCATGGTCAAAAAACAAAGCGGCGGCCCGAGGCCGCCGCTTTGACGTTGTGAGTCGTTGGATCGGAGCTTAGCGGGCCGCGACCTCTTCGGTCTCGGCGGGGGCCTCGACCTGCTGGAGCTTCTCGGAGCATCCGCCACAGCAGTCGGCCTTGCCATCACCATTGCAGCCATCCTTGAGCTGCTTGCACTCGGTGGCGGCCACCGGCTGCAGGTCGCCCTGCCACGCGGCGGTGGTGAGGATCATGAAGCGCGACATCTCGCACTGAGCAGCCGAGGCGGTCTTGAGGACCTGCGACTTCACGGCACAGGTGGAGCCACAAGCCTTCTCAGCGGCGACGGTCTGGACGCCAGCCTTGTCGCAGGATGCGGCACAAGTCTTCTCAGCAGCGACGGTCTGGACGCCGGCCTTGTCGCACGACGAGCCGCAGGTCTTCTCGGCAGCGACAGTCTGGGTGGTGGCCGCGTTGCAGGACGAGCCGCAGGTCTTCTCGGCAGCGACGGTCTGGGTGGTGGCCGCGCTGCATGACGAAGCGCAGGTCTTCTCAGCGGAGACGGTCTGGACGCCAGCCTTGTCGCACGACGAGCCGCAGGTCTTCTCAGCGGCAACGGTCTGAGTGGTGGCCGCGCTGCATGACGAAGCGCAGGTCTTCTCAGCGGCGACCGTCTGGGTGACGGCCTTGCTGCAGGAAGAGGCGCACTCAGACTTGGTGCTGGTGGCGACCGTCATGGTCTTGCCGGTGATGGGGCAGGTCTTGGTCTGCACGACGGGGTTCTCGGCCGCGACGACCTGAACCGTCTTCGAGCCGCAGGTGGCGGCGCAGTTCTTCTCGCTGGAGACGGTCTGGACCGCAGCCTTCTCGCTGCACACGGAGGCGCAGGTCTTCTCAGCGGCGACGGTCTGCACGTTGGCTTTCTCGGAGGAGCACGACGTCGCGCACGAGGAAGCACCATTCGTCTCAGCGGCGACTGCGGTCACCTCGGCCTTGTGCTCAGAGCAGCCGAGCGCACACACATGCTCGCCCTCATCCGCGACAAGCGTGGTGGCGGCGGTCTTCGCCCCGGTGGAACAGGTGCCGAGCGGGCAGCCAGTCTTAATCGTGTTGTAACCAGCGACGCCGGCGGCCAGCACTCCGGCGGCACCAAGGACCGTCGCAAACAGCGCGGTCGTACCAAAGCCCTTCATGGCAAACCCTCTCTACCGCATCCCGCGGTTGATGGTCGTTCGATATTTGTTCGTTGCGTGCGACCTGCACACGCCCCCGAAACGGTCTCGGATTTGATCGGGGATGTCAAGGGGTAGCCCCTCGGGAATATTCCCACCACCGACGAGAAAGTCCCGCCACCAGCGCGTCACTTCGCGGCTCGACCGCCCGAACGGGCTTCAGACCCCCCCGGGCCGGGCCGATAGGGATTCCCGACGCATGCGCATGTGGCCCCGAGGACACGACCATCGGCACCACGAGCCCTCCACGGACGAGGGCCAGACGTCGAGTGGGGCGTCGCACGATGCGGGCCCAGGAGAAGACGCCATGGACCGCCAGGACCAGCCCGGACAGGGCACAGATGCTGCCGGCGAGCACGGCGCCTCCCCCAACATGCTCGACGCGTTGACGGGTCTGGAGGCTCAGCTCACGCAGATTCGCCAGGCTCACGCCGAGCAGCAGGCGACGGCCGCGGAACTGGACAAGAGCCGACAACGGCTTGAGGACGAGCGAGCGTCGCTTGAGACGCGAGTCGCGGAGCTGGACGCCCGACAGTCCGAGCTGGAGGCAGCGTCTGAGCGGACGCGTGCCGCCGAGGCGCAGGTCCGCGAGCAAACTGAGCAGATCGAGGCTCGCGAGCACGCGGTTCAGGAGCTGGAACGGGAGGCCGACCGAGCGCATGCCGAGGCGTTGGAGCGGCTTGGTGGCGAGCTCGACGCGCTCCGCCAGGAACTGGATGGCCAACGCGAGGCCCTCTCGACGCGCGAGTCGGAGCTGCACGAGCGAATCGCATCGATCGAGGCGATCTCGCGCGACCTTGGATCGGCCCAGGAACGCGTGGGAGAGCTTGAGCCGGCGCTGGAGGCCGCCCGCGGGCGAGCCGAGCAGGCCGAGCGAGAGTTGGGCGAGCTTCGCGAGCGGGCCGAGCGTGTCGAGGGCGAGTGGTCGGGTAAGAGCTCGGAGTTTGAGGTCGAGCTGGAGCGAGTTCGCCAGCGTGTTGGCGAGCTCGAGCCGGCGTTGTCGTCGGCTGAGGCGCGTGCGGCGTCCGCCGAGGGCGAGGCCGAAGAGCTGCGCCAACGCGTCGAGCAGGTCGAGCGGGAGCTCAACGAGTCTTCGAACCGGGCCGAATCGCAGCATCAGGAGGCGGGCGCCGCGATGGAGCAGTCGTCGGCTCGCATCACCGAGCTGGAAACAGCGCTCGAGGCCGCCCGAGGGGAGTCGACGCGATCGACCGAGGCGCTCGAGCAAGCCACGAAGCGCATCGAAGAGATCGAGGCTCAGTGCCGCGCGTTGGAGCAAAAGGCGGCCGAGGGCGGCGACATCGGCCCGGAACTAGAGCAGCGTCTGAGTTCCATGCAGGCCGAGCGCGATGAGGCGACGGCGAAGTACGACGAGCTCGAGAAGCGAGCGCGAGAGATCGCCGGCTCGCTGGAGCGGCGCACCGGGCGTCTGCGCGCGGCGGAGAAGAAGATCGCCAAGCTGCAGGCCGGTGGCACCTCGGATGAAGCGACAAACTCGATCGGTGACACGGGCAATCCGCGGCGCCGAGAGCGTCTGCGTCGCCAGCGCGACCTGCTACGAACCGAGTCCTCGAAGATCCGACGAGCAGCCGACGCGCTGCGTCAGAAGTTTGCCGAGGCGGATCGTGTGCTTGCGCAGCGATCCGAGCTTCGGACCGCGGCCCGCGCGGTGGTCGAGGCGCAGAAGAAGCTGCAGCGCGAGAAATCTACGACGCGAGCGGTGTGGAACATCGCCGGCGTCGCGGTCGCGGTGGCCGCGATTGGAGCGCTCTCGTTTAGCGTGGTGCGCCAGGTCGTGCCCGGGCAGTACGCGGCGACGGCGACCTTCGCCGCCGACGGCCGCGGGCGTGAGCCCACACCAGAGGATCTCGCCGGCTGGCGCGAGTACCACGAGGCGCTGGTCGAGGACCCGCGGTTCGTGCAGAACGTGGCGCAGCGGATGAATCGTCGTGGCCTCGCGGCGCTCGGCGATATCACCACACTGCGCCGCGAGATGAGCAATCGGCTCGATCAGCAGCCCAGCGGGGATCGCTCGTTCGAGTTGCAGTGGATCGGCGCCGGATCATCGCGCACCGAGCGGGAGCTCGACACGCTGTTCGGCGCGGTGCTGGCCGAGTCCAACGCGGCGAGGAAGCACCGCCCCGATGGCCTGCAGACCGTCGCGGTTTCCCCTGCGACGGCGGGCATCGAGCCGATCGATCGCAGCCAGCTGTATGTGGGTCTGGTGGTGTTCGGCGTGCTGGCGGTGGTGGCCGTCGGATCGGGCGCGTTTGTGTGGCGACGCATGAGCCGCGCCAAGAGCGACTTTGAGCGTGAGCTGCGAGTGGTCGCGGCGCTCGGCGACGTTGAGACCATGGATTTGCGACGAGCGGCCTGACGCCGGAGAGATCAAGTCGGAGCGAGAGGCGCTCACGGCGAGGTCGACGGCGGAGGCTAGAGGCGGAGGAACGTGTCCTCGGTCTCGGCGATCAGCAGCACGTCGGGATCACGCGAGGTGTCGTCGCCTCGGATGATGCCGAGGCGGTCGGCGCCCGCGAGGTCGCTGGGGAGCTCGCTAGAAACCAGCGCACCGGTCGAGCGGAACTCAGCGATCGTGGTGACCACCTGGTCGTCGTCATTGAGCACCACAACGCGGAACGACTCGGTGTCCTTCTCGCCGGCGAGCTCAAGGCAGAACAACCGGGACTCCTCCCAGTTCGGGTTCATCCAAATGGAGGCCTGAGCCGACCGCTCGGACGTGCTGGCGGCGGGCTGGAAGATCACACGCTGCGTGTCCGCGTCAAACAGGGCTCGCTGGACGTACTCAACGCCGAAGTTCTCGACCACGCTCTGCACGAGCGCACTGTCGCTGAAGTTGTCCTCGAGCCGCTCGTGCTCGCCCCAGAGGTAGAGCGTGCTAAGGCCGAGGGTCAGCGACGCCGCGGCGAAACCGATCGCGGCGCCTCGCCAGATGGCGGAGACCCGCGTGCCAAAGCGGAGCGGACGGACGTGCCGATCGGCGTCGTGGCGAACGGCGTGGACGGCGTCGGCCTCGGCGGCGACGAGCACCGCCTGGACCACCTTCCCACGCAGCTCTGGCGGCGGGGAGACGTCCGGCAGGAACTCGCGCAAGTCGACAAAGCGGGCCCGCTCGGCCTCAACCTGGTCGTGCAGCGCCGTGGGCGCATTCGCTAGGGCCGCTTCGAACCGCACGCGCTCGTTCTCGTCCAACAGCGCGAGCGCGTCGAGCTGTGCCATCTCAAAGAGTTGTTGCGGCGTCATCGTCATGTTGCCAGCTCCTCGCCCGGCTGCTCCCGCAGTCGCACGAGCGCCCGACTCAGGGCGCTCTTGATCGTTCCCAGCGGCGTGTTCAGCTCCTCGCCGATCTGCCGCAGTGTCTGACCGCCCAGGTACGCCCGCGTCACCACGGTGCGCTGCAACTCGGGCAGTCGCTCGACCCGCTCCATCAGAGCGGCGAATTTCTCTTCCTGGTCGAGCGAGGCACCGATCGGCGTCTGCCCAGCCAGGCCAGGGGTGGGTTGCGCCTCGTCGAGAGCGCTCGCCTTGACTCGCGCCCGATGGCGTCTGAGTTTGTCCACAAGATGGCGTCGAGTCAGCAGCATCACCCAGGTCACCAGCGCGGCCTTTGAGGCGTCGTATCGATCGGCCGTCTTCCAGAGACGGACGAACACCTCTTGCACCGCATCATCCGCCTCCGCGGTCGTGGGCATGGCTTGATACGCCATGCGATACACCAGCGACCCGAAACGGTCGTACAGATCTTCCACCGCCCGCTCCTCACCGGCGGCGACACCCCGCATCAACGCGAGGTCGGCTTCACGACTACTGCTCCGAGGCGTCATGGACTGTCCCAGAGCCACCCCTCGAGACCGCTAGAGAAGCGGCTGATGCGGCACGATACGGACGATTGAAAGTAACGGATCCTCCGGTCTTATGAAATGACAGCCGAAGCTGACAGAATCCCTGATATGCAGGGATCTCGATCGCATCTTACCACGCATACGCGGCATACTCGTAATTTGATAGGGTAAAGAAACTCCGAGGCCGAGAACATCCGGTGATACTGGTTCGTTCTGCCGATGACACAGATCGGGCGTCGCACAGACGATTCACAATCTTGGTGGGTGCCCATAGAAACCCTGGCCATGCACGCAGAGGCGTATTGATCTCCATCCCCCGTTTGTGTAGTCTGCATAACCGGCGGTGAGGAGACGAGATGGGGTCTATGCATCGCAGTTTGAACAACGTGGTCTCGGACCAGCCGCGTCGAGCGGCGAGACGTGGTCGCCGCGCGTTCACATTGCTCGACATTCTGATCGCGCTTGTGGTGGTCACGGTCTTGGTCTCGCTGATGCTGCCCGCGATTGGCGCTGTTCAGGAGACGGCTCGCAAGGTGCGGTGCGGCTCGAATCTCAGACAACTCGGCGTGGGCGTGCAGCTCTATGCCAACGGCGACCGTGATCGCGTTCCAGCTCGAGCGGCGATCAGTAACGCATCGATCCGCGGAACGCACTTCAGCCCGCTCGATGAGGCCGTTCGGCTTCGCTACGCGGAAGACAGCAACCTGGCGCCGGGCGCGTGGACGGGTCTCGGACTCCTGTTCGGCCAGCGCATCATCGAAACGCCCGCGGTCGCGTATTGCCCCTCGCATCCCGGCGCGTTCACGCTCGATGCGTACGCCGAAGACTGGGGCACCGGCGACGGCGAGCTCGCCGGGAACTTCTACCTGCGAGATGAGTCGGTCCCGCGGCGTCTCTCTGACGCGCCCGCCCGCACGGCACTCGCGATTGATGGTTTCTCCGAGGCGAATGTATTTAACCACGAGGACGGAGCCAACGTGCTCCGGGCCGACATCTCGGTCTCGTGGAAGGTCGACACGGCGGGAGATCTTGCGACCTCGCTGTTCTCGTCGCTTATGACCTTCGCGGCGCACGGCGTGGATCCGAGCAACGGCGGTGGCGACCACGAGACGTCTCAAAGCGAAGACCCGTGGCGCCAGCTCGACCTCTTTGGGCGGGCGAAGTCGCGGTAGACATTCGCGAGAGCGTGAACGCCGCGTGACGCGAGCCGGGCACGCTCGAAGCATGTCATCGCACGTCTAGATTTCGGTGACTTCGGGGGCTTCGACGCCGACGAGTTGGCGCCGTAGGCTTGCGGCATGAACACCAACCTCAACTTTGATCTGCTCGCGGTCGCCTCGATCGTGGCGATGTTGTTCGCCTCGGTCGCGATGGGGCAGTTGGCGCCCGATCGACTGTACTACGGCATTGATCGCCGCATCGCGATGTCAGCCTCGGCGCCGGGCCAGGCCGATGGAACACCGGCGGAGATCCGCTTGTACGAGCCCGTGTCGATGGAGGGCGTGCCGGCGGCGGAGCCCGTCGAGACCGCGGCGATCGAGCTGGGTCGCGTGGATCTCGCCGGCCTCTTCCCTCGCCTCTGGCAGGCGCCTGCCAGCTCGGTCGGCGTGCTGTACGCCCAGCTCGCGGTTGCGGGTGAGGAGGTGGGCCCTCCGGTGGTGCTCCAGCCGCTGGTGACACCCTCTCGTGCGGTGCTGAAGAACCGGCAAACAAGCGAGGTGGGCTGGCCGCCGGTGCCGAAGAGCTACGCCGGCCTGCGCGCCTACGTGGACCGTCACGTGGTATTGGAGACGTCGGCCGGCGAGATCGAGGTACGACTGCGCCCAGATCAGGCGCCCAACACCAGCTGGAACTTCCGGCATCTCGTGGAGGGCGGGTTCTACACCGACATCGTGTTCCACCGCATCATCGAGGCGCGCCCGGGGCGCGAGCCGTTCGTGATCCAGGTCGGCGATCCCACCGCCCGTGGCGATGGGGGCCCGGGCTACCAGTTCGACCTGGAGCGCACGGCCCTGCCGCACGACTTTGGCGTGCTCTCGATGGCGAGGTCGGGTGATCCTGACTCGAATGGGTCACAGGTGTTCCTGTGCCTCTCGCGCGGCGGTACGTCGTTCCTTGATGGGCGGTACACGTCGTTCGGCCAGAGCGTGCGCGGCGCCGATCCGATTGTCGATGTCTCGCTGACGCCCGTGGATGAGCGCGACCGTCCGACGGGCGATCGCCCGCCCAAGATTCTGAGCGCACGACTGGTCGATGCGCCGCCCTACAGCCGCACCCCTCCGCCCGTGACACGGCCGACCGCCGGCGCGGATCGCTGAGGCGACCGGTCGCGCTCACCGGTCGAGCTCAGAATCGGACGCGCAGGCCGAGCCCGAACACGAGCGACGGATCGAGGTCCTCTTCGGCGATCTGGTTGCCGGAGCGATCGTCGATCTCGATCTCGCTGAACACGTCGAAGCCCACGCGCGCGTTGAGCGAGAGGTTGGGCGTGGCGTTGTAGTTGGCGCCCACGGAAAGCTCGATGCGGTCGTCTCGCGCGACGCCCTCGGGGATGGGGCCATCGTCATCGAGTCGGTACTCGCGGCCCACGAATCGCCCTTGGGCGAAGAGGGCCCACTGCTCGTTCGGTCGGTAGGTGTATCGCACGCCGAGCCCGCCGATCCCGCCCTCGCCGCCGGTGGCGAGTGACGATCGCTCGTCGATCTGCCAGCGCAGCGTGGGGATGGGCACGATGAGTGTGGAGTCCTCGAGTCGGCTGAACGCGCCGACGCCCAGGCCCACACGCAGGTTGTCGCTCACGGCGTAGGTGACGCCGCCGAAGCCTCTGCCGCGGAGATTCTGCGAGGCGCTCGCGCCCGCTTCGCCGGCCCAGGTCACGCCGCCGCCGGCGAACCAGCCCCAGCGAGGATCGATCTGCCCCCGCAGGAATCCGTTGATGTCGTACTGATACGTGGTGTCGAAGGGGTCGCCATCGGCGTCGAACGAGGTGGCGCCATCGAAGTCGTAGAAACTGAACTCGCTGGCGAAGGTGAGTTGGGCGTCGACCTGATTTCCGATGCGACCGCCCACGCCGATCGCGGAGGCGACACGGGAGACCGCCAGATCGCCCTCGTCGTCGAGATCGGCCTGGAGGTGATGCGAGCCATCGACGGTGAGAGTGAACGTCCAATCGCCCCAGAGCGTCTCGCGTGGCGTCTGGCCCGGAGGCGTGCGCGCGATGCCCGCGTCAGCCGGGCCGCTTTGGCCCGAGTCCGCTGGGGGTTCGGCACCCTGCGCCAGGGCCAGTGGGGCTGCCAACGCGACCGAGGCGGTCGCCACAAAGAATCGGGTCGAGAGCAAGGGCGTTCTCCGGCGTGCCGAGTGCGAGCCGGGGCATGGTAACGATTGGCAGGGTCGTGTTGTCGCCGCCGCGGGGCGTACCATGGCACGCAAAGGGGCGGTAACTCAATTGGCAGAGTGCCAGCTTTGCAAGCTGGAAGTTGCCGGTTCGATTCCGGTCCGCTCCATTTCGATCAGGTCGCCCAATCACGGTTCGGCCTGATCACGGTTGTGCCTCGTCGCTGACGCCATCGAGCGCTGTCTGCCATCGCGCGGCTGACTCGTCGTGCTGGGCATCGGGTTCGAGTTCGTGCCAATCGATGTAGAGATCACGCAGGGCGGTCATGAGCCGTTGGGTGAGTTGGTGTGTGGTGCCCAAGCGCTCGATCGCCTGTTCGGTCGTCGGCTTGAGAAAGGCCTCGGCCTCTTCGAATCGACCCTGCTCGGCTTGCAGTCGAGCGAGTGTCTCGAGCACATAGATGCGAATCGTGTCGTCGTCATCGCGTTCTTGAACGATGGGCACGAGCGGCTCGATGGCCGCGAGCGCCTCGTCGGGTCGATCGAGCTGGGCAAGCAGGCTGGCGTAGTTGACCCGCGTCGCGATCGAGTTCGCGTGGGCCGGACCGAGCAATCGGGACATCTGCTCGGACACCTCGCGGAGGTAGGGCTCGGCTTCTTCATGCCGATCGAGCTCGACAAGGGTCGCTCCCAGATTGTTCTTGAGCGTGAGCGTCGAGGGATGATCCTCCCCGTGCACGCGTCGAGCGGACTCGGCTGCCGCGGTCGCGAGTTCCAAGGACGCCTCGTGCTGCCCCAGCGAGCTGCGCAGCGTCCCGAGATTGGCGGTGGTGACGATCGTGCTGGGGTGATCGTGGCCGAGTGTGCTTCGCCGATACTCGAGCACCTCGTCATAGAGCGGCGCCGCTTCTTCGCCTCGTCCCTGTCGTTGGAGGTTGAGCGCCAGCAGACCGATGCTGGTCTGGGTCTCCGGGTGATCGCGGCCGAGCGCGCGTGTGCGTCGTTCGAGAACATCTTGAAGGATCGGATCCGCCTCGTCGTTGCGGTTCACGATGGTGTACAGGCGACCTAGATTCGCTCTGACGGAGAGCGTCTCCTCGTGATCGGCTCCTAGTTCGTTGCCAAGACCTTCTGCCGTGCTGATGAGGATGGGTTCCGCTTCCTCGTAGCGAGCCATGTCGATCAACAGATTGGCGTGGTTGGACTTCGCCTGCAGCGTTGACTCGGCTGTGGGGCCATCGGCTGACTCGAGCACGTTGATCACGCGTCGATATTGCTCCTCGGCGTTCTCATACAGACCGAGATCCTGCATGGTCGAGGCCAGCGAGTCGAGCAGCCGCGTGCGCAGACCTGGCTGATCCGCGAACTGCTCGTCGGCGGCCGTGATCGATCGGACGAGCACGTTGTCGTTGAGCTGTGCGCGCGCGAGGTCGGTGAAGTTCACATCGGCCAGCCCGGCGGAGACCGCCGATCGTTGGTCCTCGGGGACGTACTCAAGGAGGTCGCTTTTCAGACCGACGCCCATCGCCTGGATATCCACGGATCCTATTTGGGCCGACTGGAACGCGATCAGCTGTCCCAGGTCTTGGTTGGTCTGCTCGAGCGTCTCATTGGTGTGTTCCAACGCTTCGTTCGTTCGGAGGGCCCAGATGAGACCAACGCTCGTGCCAACAACACCGAGTAAAAGCAGCAAGAAGCTCGCGACGACACCGCCCATGAGCGTCCTGTTACGCCTGGCGAACTTGCCGAGTTGGTAGAGCGTGCTGGGGGGCGCGGCGCTGATCGGCTCGTGGCGTAGGTGGCGTCGGATGTCGTCGGCCAGTTCCGCGGCGGACGCGTATCGCCGATCCTTCTCCTTGGCCATCGCCTTCTGTGCGATCGTGGCGATGTCGCCTCGGAGTGCGGTATCGATCGAGCTGAGCAGCGTCGGCTCGTCTTCCCGGATGACACGGGCGACCTCGTGCACGGGTAGATTGGCGAGGTCGTGCGGCGGTTGTCCTCCTACGAGGGTGTAGAGCATCACGCCGAGCGCGTACACATCGACGCGCGTGTCGAGGTGCTCGGGATTGCCCTCGATCTGCTCGGGGCTCATGTACGCGAGCGTGCCGATGATCTGGCCCGTGCTGGTTTGCATCGTGGCTTGCATGTCGGCGTCGGTGAATCGGGCGATGCCGAAGTCGAGGACCTTCGGCTGGCCGATGCTGTCGACGGTGCCGCTCGTGTCGTGGGGGGTTCGAGCGCCGGTGGCCTCGCGCACCACCAGCACATTCGCCGGCTTCAGATCGCGGTGGATGACCCCTCGTTGGTGGGCATGCTGCACCGCGTCGCAGACGCGAGCGACGAGTTCTAAACGCGCCCGAGCGTCAAGATGGTGTACCTCTGCGTGCCGATCAAGGGGCAGTCCCTCGATGTGCTCCATCGCGAAGTAGGGCCAGTCGCTTTCTCCGATGCGAGCCGAGCCGGATTCGTAGATGTGCGCGATGCCTGGGTGGTGGAGCTGGGCGAGCGCCTGCACCTCGCGCTTGAATCGTGCGAGCTGCTCGAGAACAGCGAGCCCTTGGCGAACGACCTTGAGCGCTACCCGCCGGCGCGGGTTCTCTTGTTCGGCCTCGTACACCACACCCATGCCGCCGCGGCCGATCTCGCGGACCACGCGGTACGGTCCGATCTGCTCGGGCGTGGCGGCGACCATCGGCGCATCGAACTCGGTCGCGGACACCGGCGCCACGGAGAGAAAGCCCTCGGGCGTGTCGTCGTCGTCGCGGACGAGCTGGCGAACACGCTCGGCGGTCGCCTCGTCGCCGGCCGCGCGGACGATGAACGCGTCGCGTTCAGCCGGCGGCAACGCCTGGGCGCGCTCAAAGAGGTCGTAGATCCGAGACTCATCGCTCATGGGTCGCTCCCGATCGTGTCGCTCGTGTCGCCCGACATGAGCGCGTGGAGCCTGGCCTTGGCGATGCGCCAATCGCGCGAGGCCGTTCGTTCGGCGATCTCCATCAGCTCCGCTGCTTGTTCGACGGTGAGCCCCGCGAAGAATCGGAGCATGACGAGCCGGTGCAGCCGCGGCGACTCGTCTTCGAGCCGACTCATCGCCTCGTCGAGCGCCAGCATGTCCTCGGCGGGAGCGTCGATGCCGCAGCTCAGGCCCTCCAGTGGCGACTTCTTGAGATCGCCGCCGCGCTTGAGCCGGGACTTGCGCCGCGCGTCCTCGACGAGGATGTCGCGCATCGCCCGGGCGGCGACAAAGAAGAAGTGCCTGCGGTTCTCGAACTGAGCGTCCTCGTGTCCGACGCTGCGCATGAACGCCTCGTGAACGAGGGCCGTGGGCTGCAGCGTCTGGCCCGGGGGGAGCCTGCCCATGCGGGCGGCGGCCAGCGAGCGGAGTTCCTCGTAGACGAGCGGCAGGAGGTCGGAGGCGGCGTTCGGGTCGCCGTCGCCCGCTCGCTGGAGGAGCCGCGTGATCTGGGTTTCGTCTGGCACGCCCCGATTTTCTTCGATTGTCGTGTCAGTGTCCAGTCCCCGGCGGCGGCTTGTGGATGTCGGCGAGAGACGCCGGCCAGAAGCAGACCCACCGGTCACAAACCACAAGGAGCAAGCCATGTTTGAGCAGATCAGAACCATCCGGAAAGCACTCCTCACCGCTCTGCTGGCAGGGGCCGCCCACACCGCCCCGGCCGACATCACCGTCAGCGTCGAGGAGGTCGGGAACGACGTCGCCTGGAACGCCAGTGGTTCCGCGGACATCAGCGGGCTTGTGTTCTCTGAATCCGGGACCGCCATTCCCACCGTTACCCCCGGCGTCGTCTTCGTGATCGGCACCACCGGCTCCGGAGACGCGTACAGCATGTCGGGCGCGAGCTTCGCCGGCCCCGGTTCCATCGGATCCGGCGCTCGGTCCGACGCAGACTCCGCGACCGGTGATGTGTGCGGTCTCGATTTCCAGAACCAGGTGCTGCTCGTGCCCGCCGGGTACATCTCGGGCGATCCTGTGTCGTCCACGGCGACCTACGCCAACCAGACGCTCGCTTCCCTCGGTCTGACCGAGGGCGTCTACACCTGGACCTGGAACACAGCCAGCGGCGCCGAGTCACTCACGCTGGAGATCATCGGCCCGCCGCCGGTGGTTGCCAACGCTACGCAGGGCACCTCGCATCTCACACTCCAGGACGCGCTCGACAACGCCAACTCCGGCGATGCGATCGAGATCGGCGCGGGCACGCTCTTCGAGGACAACATCGTCTTCCCGTCGGACCTGAGCGTCACGGTCACCGGCGCCGGCATGGACCAGACCTTCATCGACGGCGGCGGCGCGAGCAACCCGGAAAACGCCATTCTCATGGTGGTGGCTCCGTTCAACGGGGTCGATCAAACAGTCACGATCTCGG
>JBCAXI010000035.1:0-14174 GCA_038534175.1 Planctomycetota bacterium
ACGCCGCGTTGCGAAACCCGAAGCTCATGCCACCGGCTCCGCCAGCCCCGCGATGTCCTCCAACACGATCGGCGTGTCGGCCTCGATCTGTCGCGCCACGCGACGACCCACCACCCGCTCGAGCTCGCTCGCCCACAGCCCCGTCCCGGGACGCTTGAACGTCAGGTCAGTGCTGTGGATCGTCGCGCCGACCGGGAGATCACGCACCGCGACGATCGACTGCCGCGAGACCGCTCGCACGTCACGCTCGCAATCCTGCAGGGCTTTGTGAAAGCCGCCCCACAAGCGAGCGTCGATGACGCCACGTGAGCCGACACGGTCGAGCTCATCCGATGGGATGCGGGTGGCCCCGATGTATTGAACAAACGCGTCGGGTGTCAACGAGGCCGCGTGGTCGGGCCCAGCTCGAGACCGATCATCGGTGAGGTGCTTCTCCATGAGACACGCGTGCCACATCCGCGCGTTCCGGCCCGCGTTGATCGTGGTCGTGTGATCCGAGTACCCAACGGGGCATGGATGCACGTCGTCCCTCAACTTGACACACGCTCGAACGTTGGCGTGCTCGGGCGCTGTCGGATAGCAACTCACACACTGAAGAAACGCGAGTCGATCGTGCGCTTCATCCAGCCACGCTCTGGTCTGTCGCACTTCCTCCGCGTGGCTCGCGCCCGTGCTCACGATCATCGGCTTGCCCGTTGCCTCGAGCCGTTCCAGCAACGGCCGATGCACGAGGTCGGGCGACGCGGTCTTATACGCGTCCCAATCCAACCGCTCGGCCTCGTCTACCAGCTCCACACTGAACACCGTGACGATCGCGTGCACGCCGCGCGCGTGCGCCCGATCGACCACGCGCGACATCTCATCCAGCGATAGCTCCAGCCGGCGAAGCATCTCGATCGGGTCCGTCTCGCCCGCGGCCTTCTGGTACGACGCCAGCCTCGCCGCCCGGCTCATCAGCCGATCGGTCTCGAAGAACTGCAGCTTCACCGCGTCCGCGCCCGCGTCGGCCGCGGCGTCGGTCAGCATCAGCGCGCGATCGACCTCGCCGTCGTGGTTCACGCCGATCTCGGCGATCACGTACGGCTCGCACTCCGGCCCAATCTCTCGATCGCCGATCTTCACGACACCAAGCTACCCGACCCGGCGTCCATCCTCAGCGCGAGCCGCCAGGATCGCCTCGGCCACGCGCAGGTCGATCTCGCTGTCGATGTCGATCACCTCGCCCGGGCGTGTGGTCACGCCGCGACGGTCCACGCCCTGGAAGCGGTGGGGGCCCTCGGTCGCCCCGGGCACGCGGTGGAACAGCGCGTCGCGCGACACCACCAGCACGCCGCCGTCCGGCACGAACGCCGGCGGCAGATCCTGACGCCGATACACCCCGCCGAACAGCTCGTCGCCCTCCCACGGCGCCACCGCGCCGCTCACGTGGTCGAGCCGCACCTGCCACCAGGGGTGGGCCTTGCCCACGCCGACGTACGACTGCACCGAGTCGGCGTGCGTCTCGCACAGCCGCGCGATCGCGCGATCGATCAGGTCTGAGGGCCGCACGGGCACGTTCGCGTACAGCAGCGCCACGGGCCCGGCGCTCTCTGCGTCGAGCGTCTTGATCGCCGAGCGTGTCGCCGCGTCCACGCTCGCGTGGTCCGACGCCAACGCCTGCGGTCGATGGTGCACCTCGGCGCCCATCCGCTCGCCCGCCGCCAGCGCGAGCTCGTCGTCGGACGACACGATCACACGCTCGACCCGACGCGACGCGAGCGCGGTCTCGATCGTCCACGCGATGCACGCCTTGCCCGCCACGGGGCGCACGTTCTTGCCCGGCACGCCCCTCGATCCGGCGCGCGCCAGCACCACCGCCGTGGCGTGGTCATGCCCGCCCATCACGCCGCCACCGATCGCGTGCTACTTGACCGTCGCCGCTGCACCTCGCGCCACGCGGCCTCAAGTCCCAGCGACGCCGCGTCCACGCGCTCGCTCGATCCGTCCGAGCGGATCCACATCGACTCGCTCCGCATGCCGTCCGCCGCCCAGCCCGGCACGGGCAGCGGGCGAATCCGCGCCTCGCCCACCACCGACTCCGAGCCCTTCGGCAGCGGATCGATCACGCACGCCCCGGCCAGCACGGTCCAGCGGTCGTAGAACCGCTCGATCTCCTCGTGCGTCTCGTCGCACCGCGTGATCCGCGGGATGATCCAAGGCCGCGCCAGCAGCGCGGCGTCATCCGCACGACCCGTCGTCCGCTTGCTCCGAAGCTCGAGCAGCCGCAAGAGCGTGCGCTGCGCCAGCTCGAAGTGGTCCATGCCAGTCAGCGCGCGATACGTCTCCGGGGTGTCCGCGAGCAGATCGATCGACACCGCGTCCACGCCGCTCTCGATGATCCCGAGCGCCAGCCGATCCGAGTCGCCGTCGTGGGGGACGAGATCGGTTCGCACGTGCACGCACGCCACGCCGGCGTCGTGCGCTCGCGTTACGACGTCGCGCCAGTTGGCGTGCAGCAGCGGATCGCCCATGCCGCCGAGATGCAGCACCGCGTCGGGCCGCGCCCGCCCGTGCGCCTCGGCGAGCCGCATCGCCAGCGTCGCGGGCATCGCCGGCCGCTCGATCGGCTCCTCCGCGCCGCGCAGCCACGCGCCGCGCCGCCCGCTGGTCAACCGACCCACGCCCAGCTCGAGCGTGAGCTCGCGCGGCGTCGCGCTCGATCGCCCTCGCAGGCCCTCCAGATGATCGGCGAGCGCCTCGCCCGTCAGCTCGAGCGCCTCCGCGTCGAGCGGCGCGAGCGTCTCCAGCAGCGCCGCGCGACGGTCGGGCGTGCACGCCGTCGCCCGCACGCGCAGATCGCGCGCCGCCGGCGACACGCCCACGCACACCGGCTTGGCGATCGGGTCTAGTTGCGGCGCCATCGGCGCGTAGCCCGTCAGCCCGCCCACGCTCGCGAACACGCTCGACGCCCCCGAGCGATCTCCCGAGCCCTCCCCAGAGTTCGCGCCCGATAGCTCGGCGGCGATCGATCGGTCCACCACGATCGGGGCCAGTCCCGGGGCGGCCTGCGTGAACACCACGCGATGCCGATCCGGCCGCTCCAGATATCGATCCACGCACGCATCGATCAGCGAGGGATCCACCATCATCCAATCCGAGCCGATCAGGCACGCCGCGTCGGCGCCGCCATCCTCGAGCGCGATCTCCAACGCCGCGACCAACGCCGACGGCTCAAACAGCTCGTCGTACACGCTCAGGTTTCCCGGCGCCCCACGCCAGCACGCCGGTGCCAGCAGACGCGACGCGCGCACCGCCGCCCGTCGATCCGCTCTTGGCGCCACGGGCCACGCGCGAATCTCGACGTCTAGTCCATCGGTCGGCGCAGCGTCGTTCGCCTCCAGCACGCCCCGAGCCGCCGAGGCGTCATCGGCCAGCACCACCACGCGATCGATCCGACTCGAGCGCGCGATCCGTCGCAGCGTCAGCTGCAACGCGTTCATCCCGAGCAGCACCGGCACCGACGCGTCCTCGCACGCCACGCCCAGCGACGACCGCCCGGCCTCGAACGGCACCAGCGCGACCACGCGCTTCGTGTGCGCGCTCGCGCGGCCCGAGAGCGCGTCGGCCGTCTCCGCCGCCGTCTCGTTCAGGTCCATGTCATCGGACGCCACGACCGGCGCCCGGGTGATCTTCTCGCCCGCGCCGAGCGACGCGTCGCCCTCGCGCAGCACGCGCGCCGCGGTCTCGGCCGAGGCGGCAAGCCACGACACGTTCATCGCGTCCCGCTCGATCTGTCGACGCTGGCGCGACATCGCGTCGATGTGGTCGTCCAGCTCGATCTTCCGATCCGCCAGCACACGCTTGAGCGAACCGACCTGGTTGAGATGGTGGGCGAGCTCGTACGCTGGGCTCAGACGCACGATCCGGTCCCGCGTGCGCTCCACGCGCCCGATCAGCTCGTTCACGCGGTCCTGTGTCTTGTGGTGCTCGAGCATCTCCTCCAGCAGCGTCTCCGTCTCATGGCTGCCCTCGGCGATGCGCTGGCAATCATCGGCGATCGTGCGCAGCCGAGCGCGCGCCGTCTCGATCCGCGCGTCGTCATGGCTCGCCGCGCCGCTCGGCAGTCGCAGTGGAGGCTCGCCACGCGGCGCGTGCAACGCCAGCGCCTCGTCCAGCGTCATCGGCTCGGTCGACCGCTTCGCCACCCCGCCCTCGGTCGCGTCGATTGTCCGTCGACCCGCCGCGGCGTCCGCGACGAACAGCTCCTCGAACTGCTGCAGATACGCGTGCATCTGCTCGTCGGTGTAGATCGATCGCCCGAACACATCGGCCCGCCGGCTCAGCATCGTGCGCATTCGCACGATCCGCTGCCACTCGAGCATCTCGAGCGTGTTGAATCCGTTCAGCTCGCCCGCCCACACCGAGTGGATCGCCGCGCCCGCCGCGTAGTACTGCCCGTCGCTGAATCCGAGGTCCTGCCCCACGAGCATCACCGGGTCGCAACCGAGGCGCCGAGCCAGCGAGTACGACAGGTGCGCCACCGTCGCCGCCGGCGGCAGCTCGCCCATGTCGCGCGCCAGCCCCTCGCCCAGGATCCGATCCGCCCACGGCTCGCGCGCCAGACGCACCTCGCCCGGGAACGCCTCCAGAATCGCGGGGTTCGCGCTCGGCGCCGCCACCAGCGTCACGCCCTCGACGTCCGACGCCGACAGCCCCTCGTAGAACCGCGTGGAGATCTCGTGGTAATCGATCGCGGTGACGTAGTGTGGGCGCACGCCGCGCTCCAGCAGCGGCTTGAGCACCGTCTGCGCCGCGATGATCACCGCGCGATCGCGCAGGCCCGGCTCGGCCAGCCGATCGATATTCCGCGCCAGGCTCGGCCCGGCCGCCACGCTGATCGCACAACGTCCCGCGGCGGCGCCCTCCAGGTCCGCCACGCCCGGGCGTCGCACGTAGTGGTCAAGGTTCTGCACGACATTGCGCAGCGTGACCTCGCCTTGCATCAGCGTTGTGACGACCTGCAGCTTGAACGCCTTGAGCACGCTCGCCAGCGTGTCGGCGAACCGCTCGCTCTGCGCGCCCAGTCGCGGCGCCGAGGGCGGATGCCGCACAATCTGTACGCCGCTGGTGACCAGCCCGGCCACGCCGGTGAACGACGCGCCGAGATGGGCCGCGTCGCTCGGGTCGGTCGCGATGAGCACCTGCGACTCCTCGAGCCACGCGGAGCAGTCGAGCCGCTCGAGCACCGCCCGCAGCAGACCGAGGTCGGGCTCGAAGACCACCACGACGCCCGTCTTCCGCATCCGCCGCGCGATCTCCGCGACGTGGTAGCCCAGCCCAAAGCCGAGCACCGCGGCGCAGGGCCGCTCGTGCACGTCGACCGTCTCGCCCAGACGGAACGCCTCCGACCGCGGGCGACGACGCGACGCGAGCGCTCGCTCGCCACCGTCCACCGCCAGCGACGCCGACCAGCCCTCGTCCGTGTCGATCCACTTCAGATCGGTCCGCGGCGCCTGCGAGGCGAGCCGCTGCGCGAGCGCCCGGTTCGCCGGACCAAGCGCCCGCAGATTGTCGGCCAGGATCTCCGCGTCGGGCTCGGGCCCGAGCCAATCCGAGCCGGACCACCCCGATTGGGTGTCGTTGGTTTCACCGAGCATCCGCGCCTCCTGCGTCGACCGATCGGCGGAGATTCCATCGGGGCGCGTCGATCGCGCTCCCGCCCGCCGGGTGCGAGCATTGGTCATCGGCGGGCCACGCACGAACACTTCAGTCGTGCCCAGCCTCATCCACATCCTGTCCATGCCTGCGCTCCAAGCGCCGAGCACGCTCGCCCAGCTCGGCGGCGCCTTCGAGGCCCCGGTCCTGCCGAGCGTGCCCGAGCCGGGCCTGCTCGAGCAATGGCTCTTCGAGTCGCCCTGGCCTCTCATGGGCGGGCTCATGCTGCTCGCGATCGTCATCGCGTGGAGCCTGCGCACGAGTCGGCGCCTCGCCGCCGGGCTCGCGATGCTGGCGGGGGCGCTGCTCGCACTCGGCGTCTTCGGGATCGCGTCGAACGTGCGGACCGATCGCGAGCGGTTGTTTGATGGCGCGCGGGCGCTCATCGCCGGCGTCGCCGACGCCGACGCGGGCGCCATCGAGCCGCTGCTTGACGAGCGCGTCGTGCTCCGATCGCGCTGGTTTCGCTCCGGGCGCACTAAGCCGCAGATCCTCGACACCGTCGCATCGGCCGAGAACGGCATCGCGGCGCTCTCGCGCTACGACATCAAGGAGCTCCGCGGCGGCGTCCGTCCCGACGGCTCCGGCGTGGTGCTGGTCCGGCTCGTTGTCGTGCCCTCGGCGACCGAGGCGCCCGTGGGCATGTGGTGGCAGCTCGGCTCCGTGCGCCGACCCACCGAGGACGGCCCCCGCGACAACGACTGGCGCGTCATCTCGATCGAGCCGCTCTGGTTCGCCGGCGCCGGCGACGTCTCCGCCCGCTAGGGCCGAGCGGCCATCACCCGATCGGCTCGAGCCCCTCGTACGCCTCGCGCAGCTCGTCGAGCATCTCGTGGAGCGCTTCACCCTCGGTCTCGAGCTCGTCGAGCAGCTTCTCCCACGCCTTGGTCTGCGTGCCGATCTTCTTGACCGCCTGGGCGCCCTTCTGCGTCGTGAGCTTCGGCAGCGTCTGCCCCGTTGACTCACACACGTCGATCGCCTTGTCGATCTTGAGCAGCCGCAGCTGCATCTTTTTGATCTCGGCCTTGGCCTTCTTCGCCTCCGCCGTCGCGGACTTGAGCGCCTTGCCCATCTCTTTTTGCGTCGCCATCGGCCCTCCCAGAGTCGTCTGCGCCCCACGCCGAGCCGCGTCACGCGATCCCCGCCCCCGCACGCTCTCAGCGAGCCCAAGCTACGTCGCCATCGCCCGCGCTTCAACGCAGCGCGTCTCGCACGTCCGAGAAGCACCGAGCTCCTCAGAACGGGTGGTCCGTGCGGGCACGGCGCCGATTCCAACCGATCCGTTCCGATATGTCGCCACCGCTCCAGCAAAGGGACCGAGCGCCCACGCCGCCGATCGATCGCGCGGTCGGCGTGGTCATGCTCGCGCACGTCGTTGGCCTCGCAGCGCTCAAGCTCGCCCGCGGGCTCGAGGGCGAGATGCTCTGGATCTCCCACGTCGCCCTCGCGCTGGGGGGGTTGGCACTGATCGTGCGGTCGACGCGGCTTGCCGCCATGGCGTTCGTCGGAGTCGCGGCGTTGCACACGCTCTGGCTGCTCGACGCCGCCATGGGCGTCGCGACCGGGCGCTTCCCCCTCGGACTCACCGCCTACCTGCTCGAGGCCGACGCCTGGACGCTCCTGGGCACGAGCCATCATCTTTATCTGACGCCCATGCTCGCGGTCTGGCTGCGCGGGCGGAGAGTCGAGCCCGGGCGTGCCGCGTTCCACGCGGCCGCGTTGTTCGCGCTGCTCGCCCTCGCGTGCCGGCTGCTGCTCCCGGCCCATCTCAATGTCGATTTCGCCCACGCGCTCCTGCCGCAGGCGGACAGCGCCGTGCTCGCCTGGGTCAACGCCCTGGCGGCGCCCGCGTTCCTTGCCGTGCTCACGCTGGGCGCCGCGACGCTGTTCTTCTTGCCCGGCGCCCTCGTGCTGGCCCGCCTCGGCCACGTCGCGCCCCGTCAGCGCGTGCGTCGAGCACCGATCCGTCGCGCGTCGACGCGGCTCGCTCGCGCGTTCACCCTCATCGAGCTCATCGCGGTCATCGTGGTGCTGGCCGTCTTGGCCGGCGTCGCGCTCCCGCGGTACTTCGACTACGCCGATCGGGCCGAGGACTCGGCGACCGCCGGCTCCGTCGGCGGCATCCAGACCGCGCTCAGTCAGGTCTTCATCAACAACCAGGCGAATAACGCGTCGGCCGGCGATCGCATCACCAACACCAGCCAGATCGCGGGCACCATGCAGACCGGCCGCCTGCCCGAGGGCGTCACGATCAACAGCGCCGGTCGCCTGCTCATGCCCAACGGCGACCAGTACGCGTTCACCGCCGAGACCGACTCGTCCCCGGCTCGCATCACCCGGTTCGTCGGCGGCGGGGGCTCCTGAGCCCACGCGTCGCGACTTGCCTCATCGCTCCGGGATCGCCACCAGCACCGACGGCTGCAGCCGCGAGGCCTTGCCCCCCGCGCGCGTCTTCGCCGACTCGCGGATGCCGGCGCCGTTGAAAAGGTTGTGCGGGTAGCGCTCGCGCAGCGACCGCAGCCGCGCCGAGTCCAGCCCCGTTTCAGGGTCGTGGTCCTCGCCCGTGAACACGCCCACCGTCACCATCGACCGGTTCGGCGCGTGGTAGAAGAACGCCAGCTCGCCCTCGCGGCGCAGCTCGGCGGCTGCCGCCTCAGCCGAGGATCGGATCTCCGATCGCTGGCGTTCGCTTGGCACGCCCTCGATCAGCCCGTACGCGCCGACTTGCAGCGTGTAGAGCGCCTCGGCGCCATACCGAGCCTTCGCACGGCGCAGGTCCAGCCCCGCCGCCTCGCCTCGGCTCGCGGCGATGTCGGGCGGCATGAGCACCGCCTGCGCGAACGGCGTGCCCCCATCCACCTCCAGCGTGCGCACCCGCTCGAGCGCCGACTGCGCCCGCTCGCCCGTCGGATCCTCGAACGACCCATACGCGACGACCCACGAGGACGACTTGCGTTTGACAAACGCCCGCGTCAGCCCCGCGCGACCGCGGACCCGACGCAGCCCCTCCTCGGCCATCGCCCGCCCGTTGACCCCGCCGAACGTCGCGATCGCGATCGTCCACCGCTCGTCTGGCGCCGCCGAACCGGTCGGCTCCGTCGGCACGGTACGGCTGGCCCTCGGCGCGGGCGCGCCCCGATCGGAGGGCGCCGTCGCGACCGAGATTCCCATGTCTCGCAGCGCCTGCTCTCGCAGCGCGACCAGATCCGCCTCGTCCGCTGCCGCGGCGTTCAGGGGCTCGGCGTCGCCAAACTGCGCCTCCATCAGCTCGGCCTCGTCGATCGACTGGCTGAACGCCGGCGCCGGGCCGAAGACCGCCGCCCCCTCGTCGCGGTCGAACGACGTGTCGCGGGCCTCTCCGGGCTCGCTCGCGCACGCGCCGAGCGCTGCGGCGAGCCACACACCCAAACAGACGCGCATCCTCTCCCTGCAACCGGGCCCAAGGCGGTGTTGTCGGACCGGAGGTTCCGAGCTTTTTTGCCGCGTCCGAGGTCTGGTTATTGACTGCAAACTTATGTGGTTCATGGGCTTAGCAACTTGAGTCGGGATCATGCCATTTTCAAGCAGTGGCGCATTCGCCGTCGATACACGCCGCAGAGTCACGATCATTGGAGGGCGTTCACGGCCAGGATGGCCTTCACGCGAGAGTCCCGAAAGCCGCCTCGGATCGAACCATCCGGCGCGTCTCACTCGGGGACAGGAGCCACACCGCATGTCCGAAGTTACTTCCCTCGGCCCCAACACGTCTGGTCTGAACACGTCTGGTCTCAGCGCAAACGGTCCGGGCGCCTCGGGCGCGTCGAATCTCGACGCGACCCGCGTTGCGTCCGCTCCCGGGCGGCTGGGCGACGACGCCGGCCGACCCGTCGAGGTCGACGCCCGTCCCGACCTCCGACCGAGCGACCGCGTCGAGGTCTCACCCATCGCCCAATATCTCGCACGCCTGCGCGAGGAGCCCGGCATCCGCCAGGACGTCGTCGACCAAGTCAGCGCCGAGATCGAGAGCGGCGTCTACGAGGCCGGCGGCGAGTTCGACGCCAAGCTCGACACCGCCATCGACCGACTGATCGACGACCTCTACGCCTGACCCGTCCGCCCGGATCGCGCGAAACAAAGACCATCGCCCGCGAACAGCATCACGCCCGCTCCCATCCGGGGGCGGGCGTTCTTTGCAGGTGCCCACCGCGAACTCTTCCGTTTCTACCGCCTTCCGCCCGCGAGGCGTTCCACCGCCCCCGCCAGCGCCCGCACCGCCAACTCGTACCGCTCCAGATCCAGCGTCTCGACCGTGTCTCGTGGCGTGTGGTAGTGGGGGTTCCGGAAGTTCGACGTGTCCGTCACCATCACCGCCGGCGCGCCCAGCACCCAGAACGGCGAGTGGTCCGACCGATAGAAGTCCGGCGGCGCGAGCGCCGAGAAGTCCACGCGGAACGTCCGCGCCTCCGGCTCGGCCTCGGCCATCGCCGCGCGCAGCCGCTCGTTGAACCCCGCGTGCGGCGCCAGCGTCACCAACGCCACAAAGTTCCCCGCGTCCGGCGGCTCGAACACGCCCTCGATCGGCGGGATCGGCGTCCGCTGCGAGCCCGGCTCGTCGCTGTAGTACCCCAGCATCTCGAGCGCGAGCATGCCCACCAGGCGCTCGCCCCCGTCCTCGATCTCGCGCCGCAACGACGCGCGCAGATCCGAGGCGTACGCCTTCGAGCCGATCAGCCCGATCTCCTCGAGGTTGAACACGATCAGCCGCACCGTGATCGCGGGCGCCGGCCCCTCGGCGAGCACGCGCGCGATCTCAAGCACCGCCGCCACGCCCGAGGCGTTGTCGTCCGCGCCCGGGCTGCCCGGCACCGAGTCGATGTGCGCGCCCACGATGAGCACCTCGTGCGGGCGCTCGGCGCCCCGGCGCTCGGCGACGACGTTGTGCCACATCGCGCGATCATCGTCTCTGTGGAACGCCCGCCGATACTCGAACGCGTGCCGCTCGACGTCGAGCCCGGTGGCGCGCAGTTGCCCCTCGGCAAACTCGAGCGCCGCGTCGAGCGCCTCGCGCTCCTCGGGCGGGCCGTAGGCCGATCGCGGCACGCTCAACCGCTCGAGATCCGCGATCAATCGATCGCGCTCAACGCGGTCCTCGGCCGGCGCGACCAGCGCGAGCGCGCACGCCACGAGCGTCGTGAGCGGCATGAGCATGGCTAGGGCTTCTCGACGCGAGCCGCGGCGAGCATCGCGGCGCCGTAGATCCCCGCGTCATCGAGCAGGCTCGACGCGGCGACCTGCACGCCCCGGCACACGTCTGGAAACGCCACCGTGCGGATCGCGTCGGTCACGCGACCGACGAACGTTGGCCCCAGCGCCTCGGTCAGCCCGCCGCCGAGCACGACGCGTTCGAGTCCGAGCAGTGTGACCACGCCGCCGATGTGCGCACCGAGCAAGTCGATCGCCGAGTCGAGCACCTCGTGGGTGAGCTCGTCGCCCTGCTCCCACGCCCGCGCGATGACCTTGCTCTTGATGCGTTCGTAGTCGCCCTCGACCATGTCGTGGATGACACTCTTGCGGTTGGCGCGCATGAGCCGCCCGAGCCGGTCGGCGATCGCGGTGCGCGAGCAGTTGTGCTCCAGCGAGCGCGAGCCCGGCTGCTGCTGCGGGAAGAGCAGCATGTGCCCGATCTCCCCGGCGGTGCGGAAGTGCCCGTAGTACAGGTCGCCGTGGATCACCAGCCCGCCGCCGATGCCCGTGCCGACCCAGACGCCGAGCATCTGCTGGCTGTGCTCGCCCGCGCCCACGCGGTTCTCGCCCCAGACCGCGACGTTCACGTCGTTGTCCACGACCACGCGCACACCGTCGAGCCGCGTGCTCAGCTCGTGCGCCAGCGGCAGGTCGTTCCAGCGCAGGTTCACCGCCTCGTGCACGATCCCCTTCTCGGGGTCGACGCCCCCCGGCGCGCCGATGCCCAGCGCCGCCAGATCCTTCGGCTGGATCGCCGCGTCGTCGCACGCCTCGCGCACGGCCTCGGCGATCCGGTCCAGCACCGCCTCGGCGCCGGTCTCCGACTTGGTCTTCCGCTTGGATCGGCCCATCAGTTTGGGCTCATCGCGCTCGGCGATGATGTCCGGGTGCACCACACCGATCTGCATGTTCGTGCCGCCGAGGTCGATCCCGACCACGGGGGCGTCCACCTCGGGTGGCTTGGGGCCTTTGGACATGTGCGATCTCTCCTGCGACTCGGGTGTGGAATCGGAACGCCGAGTGTAGAGCCGTCGTCTAGACCAGCGACGCGGCAAACACCGAGACGCCCTCGCCCAGCCGCCCCTCGAGCCGCTCGACCACCTCGCCCACGATGAACATCGCCGAGCCGGAGCCGGTGATGTTCACCCATCGCCCCGACAACTCCGCCACGCGAGCGCGGAGCGTTCGGAGTTCGGGCCGCGCGTGCTCGGCGGGCAACGCGAGATCGTTGAACTGGCCTGCGCGATGGTCCGCCTCCCGCGCCATGCGCGTCACGATGTCCGTGTCGATCGGCGTGGGGCCCATCTCGTCGTACGCGCGGTACACCTCGGGCGTCGGGCACCCGAACGACGGCACGATCAGCGTCACCGCCCGCGGCGCCCTCGGCGTGCGCTCGATCGTCTCCCCAAACCCCGACACAATCGCCGGTCGCGGCGGACGCTCGTCATCCACAAAGAACGGCACGTCCGACCCCAGGCGCAACGCCACCTCCCGCAGCGCGTCACCGGGCAACCCCAGCTCGAACGCGTCGTTCGCCAGCATCAACGCCGCGGCGGCGTCCGACGAGCCGCCGCCCAATCCCCCCTGCGGCGGCACACGCTTGCGCACCACCACCTCGGCATCCAACGCACGTCCCACGCGCTCTTGCAGCAGCACCAACGCTCGATACGCCAGGTCCTTCTCCATCGGCCAATCGATCTCGAACGGCGCGGGCGCGTCCGCCGCCCGTTCCACCCGCACGCGCAACCGGGCGCCGCCCGGCGTGAGCGTCACCTCGTCGCCCAGATCGATCGCGTGCATCCACGTGCAGATGCGGTGCCAGCCCTTCCGCTCGCCCTCCGCCTCGGGCGGCGCGAGCGACAGCGCGAGGTTGATCTTGGCGTGGGCTCGCGTCGAGTGCTCGGTCACGGCGAGAGGCTACCTTGCTCGCATGGGTCGTCGTGTGCGATTGGCCGTGTGGGTCGCCCTGGTGCTCGGCATGGTCGCCACCCCCGTGCTCGCGGCGATCGTCCAGCACGAAGGCCTCACCCGGCTGCTGATATTCTCCAACGGCCTGGGTGCCCTGGGGCTGCTGTGGCTCTTGGCCTCCACGCCCGTCAACGCCATCAAACTCTCCACCCCGGCCTCCCATGTCTGCATCCTGGCGGGGTTCGCGGTGATGCTCGCGGGCTGGCGTCTGGCCAGCGGCGCGGAATGGCAAGCGATCACCGGCTGGCTCCGACAATCCGTGCCGGGATTCATCGTCGCGGGCGGCGTGCTCTATCTCTTCAGAGGGCGCATGGGGAAGCCGCGCGAAGCGGAGATCCCGCCCGTGACGCCGTGGTGGTCCGCGACGCTCCTGTGGCATCCGATGCTCGCGGCCGTCTTGCTCCTGGGCACGTTCGACATGCCGCGGTACCTCGCCGGATTCATCGCATTGGTCGTGCTCGCGCTGGCAGACCGAGCGATCCAACGCCGATGGCAACTCGGCGTCGCCGTCGGTCCTTGGCGATGGTCACTCGCCGTTCTGTTCTACGGGGCCGCCGCGATGGGAGCCGCGTGGATCGCGCCGGTCTGACGCGTTCGACCCGCCGACCTCCATAGAATCGCCGGGGGTGCCGCCAGCGATCGGAGGCCATCATGCTCGTTGCCGATCTCGTTCTCGCCATGGAGTCGATCGCCCCGCCCTCGCTCGCCGAGCCGTGGGACAAGGTCGGCCTGCAGATCGGCCGCCACGAGGCGGACCTCAACGACCTCGTGCTGCTCACGATTGACCTCACCGACGAGGTGCTCAAGGAAGCGATCGAGCGCAACGCGGGCGCGATCGTGTCGTACCACCCGCCGATCTGGAAGCCGCTGGAGCGCATCACCGGCGCCGACGCCAAGGGGCGCGTTCTGCTCGATGCCGTGCGCGCGGGCATCGCGGTCTACACCCCGCACACCGCGCTCGACGCGACCCGCGGCGGCGTGACCGACTGGCTCTGCGCCGCCCTTGCCGGCTCCGCCTTTGATCCCGATCAGCCGGTCACCGGCGGCGACGTCCGCGCCCTCCGTCCCATCGAGCGGCAGCGCACCGACCAACAGACCAAGATCGTCACCTTCGTCCCCGAGTCGCACATCGAGCAGGTGCGTCAGGCCCTGGCCTCCGCAGGCGCGGGCATCATCGGGGGCTACCAGGTCTGCTCGTTCGCCGTCACGGGCGCCGGCACGTTCTTCGGCGGGGACGAGACGCAACCGGCTGTTGGTGAGACGTGGCGACTCGAGACTGTCGCCGAGCA
>JBCAXI010000036.1:0-14096 GCA_038534175.1 Planctomycetota bacterium
CGCCTCGATGCAAACCGGCGATCCGGGCATCAAGCGAGCGAGCAAGCCGACGGGGCGGCCCACGAGCAGGTCGTACGTCGTCAGATGGGTGTGCAGGGCGTGGCGTTCGTCGGATTCGAGCACGAGGTAGCCGTGCGTCGATCGATCGACATCGGCCTGGGCGTTCGTGGTGATCTCGAACATCCAGCTGCCGGCCGGCGCGTTGGTGAGTGTGAACGCGGGGGCTGCCGCGGCGGGTGCGACGAGACCGAGCCCGATGGACTCGACCCAGAGGTCGTTGCGTTGCAGGCCCGCGCGGAGCGTTTGAGTTGGGCGATCGGGCGGCGTGAGTGAGAGCCGCCAGTCTGACGCGTCGGGCGCGATGACGGCGCCGCGGACGAACGAGGCGTCGGCGATCGGGATCTGCGCGCGCCACGACGCCACGCCATCGATCGCCTTCAAGCGAATCGGCAGCATCGCGGAGGTGGATCGCACGCCGGCGTCTGCGGGCGAGGGCCACGAGACGACGCCGGCGTGCACGTCCTCAGGCGGCGCCGCGATCTGCTTCGGAATCACACCCGCGGTCGCGGTTGCGGCGATGCGGGTCGCCACGGATAGTGCGATGACGCACCGCGTTGCGGCGGCCCAACGTTGGATCAATCGGCTTGGCATGCGGTCTCCAGTTGGACGCGTCGCGTTGGCGTCGGCGAGATGGTATTCGAATCGTGGGCGATACCCAAGAGATGTCAGGAAAGTGCGCCTGTCGAGCGCTGGTTGAGGCGTGCCGCGGCGACTCGTGTTCCTATCTTCTCTAGCTTGTAGATGCCTGGCGTTCGATGATCGCGGTCGCGCTCGGAGGTCGGCGTTATGCTCGCCGCATGCAGCGAATTGAGACCGGACCGGCGTCCGCCGGCAAGGCCGACGATGGCAACGCACGGGCCTATTGGCGATCGACGATACGCGTTGTGCTCGTGCTCCTGGCGGTCTGGTTCGTGGTGAGCTACGGCTTTGGCGTGTTGCTCGTTGAGCCGCTGAACCGCCTCCGCATCGGCGAGGCCAAGCTGGGGTTCTGGTTCGCCCAGCAGGGCTCGATCTACGTGTTTGTCGTGTTGATCGGCGTGTATGTCGTGCTGCTCAACCGCTTGGATCGCCGCCACGGCGTGCGGGAGGATTGACCCGTGCTCGATGTGCAGGGATGGACGTTCGTGCTCGTCGGATTCAGCTTCGCGATCTACATCGGGATCGCGATATGGAGCCGTGCGGGGACCACGGGTGAGTTCTATGTCGCAGGCAAGGGCGTGCCGCCGCTGGCGAACGGCATGGCGACTGCGGCGGACTGGATGTCAGCGGCGTCGTTCATCGGGATGGCGGGGATCATCTCGTTTGCGGGATACTTCGGCTCGGTGTATCTGATGGGGTGGACGGGCGGCTATGTGTTGCTGGCGATGCTGCTGGCGCCGTACCTGCGAAAGTTCGGCAAGTTCACCGTTCCCGACTTCGTGGGCGACCGGTACGACAGCAGCCTGGCGCGTGTGGTGGCGGTGCTCTGCGCCATCTTCGTGAGCTTCACGTATGTCGCCGGTCAGATGCGCGGTGTGGGCGTGGTGTTCAGCCGGTTCCTTGAGGTTGACATCACGCTCGGCGTCATCATCGGCACGGGCATCGTGTTCTTTTATGCGGTGCTCGGTGGCATGAAGGGCATCACGTACACGCAGGTCGCGCAGTACTGCGTGCTCATCTTTGCGTTCATGGTGCCAGCGATTTTCATCAGTCTGCTGCTCACGGGTCAGATCGTGCCGCAGCTCGGGTTCATAGGCACGCTGGGCGGTGACGTGGGGTCGGCGATGGCCGCGGGCGAGCGTGTCGGCCTGCTCGACAAGCTCGACGGGCTCAACGAGGAGCTGGGGTTCGCCGCGTACACAGCCCCGCCGCAGGAGTGGTTCGCGCACAGTGGGCCGAAGGGCTACCTCGATGTGCTCGCGATCACGCTGGCGCTGATGGTTGGGACGGCCGGCCTGCCGCATGTGATCATTCGGTTCTACACGGTGCCTCGTGTTCGCGATGCGCGCCTGAGCGCGTTCTGGGCATTACTGTTTATCGCGATCTTGTACACCGCGGCGCCGGCGGTCGGGGCGTTTGGGCGGGTCAATCTGATCGACTCGACGCGCGACGCGTACTACGACGTCGACGCCGCGCCCGAGGGCGCCGCGGTGATTCCCGACTGGTTCCGCACGTGGGAGAGCACGGGCCTGCTGGCCTGGATCGACAAGAACGGCGACGGGCGGGTGCAGTACCACGCGGGGGCCGCGTTCGAGAGCGCGAGCGGCAAGCCGGTCTTCGCCGTCGCACCAGACGGCGCCCCGGCCCTCGGCGCGCACGGCGAGCGTGCGCTGCTGATCGGTGAGGGAGGCGTCACGCCAACCGAGTCGTCCAATGAGCTGTTCATCGATCGCGACATCATGGTGTTAGCGAACCCTGAGATCGCGCGATTGCCCAACTGGGTCATCGGGCTCGTTGCGGCGGGCGGCCTGGCCGCCGCGCTCTCCACCGCCGCAGGTTTGCTGCTCGTGATCTCAACCGCGGTAAGCCACGACCTGGTGAAGCGCACGATCGCGCCGGGTGTGAGCGAGAAGAACGAGCTGTGGATCGCGCGAGGTGCCGCGGGTGTGGGCGTGATCGGCGCCGCGCTGCTTGGCATCTATCCGCCTGGCTTCGTGGCCGAGGTGGTGGCGCTGGCCTTCGGGCTGGCGGCGTCTAGCTTTTTCCCTGTCATCGTGCTTGGCATCTTTTGGAAGCGGATGAACCGGGTCGGCGCGATCGCTGGCATGCTTAGCGGCATCGGTGTGACCGGCGCGTACATCGCGTACTTCAAGTTTATGGGTGGCGCGCGTGACGACTGGTTCCTCGGCATCAGCCCCGAGGGATTTGGATCGATCGGCATGCTCGTGAACTTCGTCGTGGGCGTGACGCTCTCGAAGCTCACGGCGCCGCCGTCGACTGAGATCCAGGCGTTGGTCGATCGCATCCGTGTGCCGCAGGACGCGGGCGAGCCGCACGAGATGCAGGTCCCGCCGGCGGGCGGGTGAGCGAGCGTCGTCGGTCGAGGGGGAGATGATGGCTCTTGGGCGCGGCCGCATCCTAAGCTATGCTCCGGTGCACGCTGGAGGGCCGACCGGAGTTTGGCTAGCCGCGTGCAGGGGCGCGCCGGGCGTGGGCGGCGGCGCCGAGGGGATACTCATGTTGATTCGTTCAGCGAGCTCCGCGTTGTCGTTGCTAGTTGGCGGTCGGTTGATGACCACGGATGGTGTGCGCCCGCGTGGGGTGGGTCGGCCGCGCGAGCCGATGTTTCAAGCGCTCGAGTCGCGCGTGCTGCTCTCGACGTTTGTGGTGGACACGCTCGACGATGTTGTGGCGAATGACGGGCTGACCTCGCTGCGTGAGGCGGTGGACCGGGCCAACGTGACGGCCGGAGACGACGTGATCGCGTTTGAGTCACGTCTGTTCGCCGATGGGCCGCGGGTTGTGACGCTCTCGGATGGGCCGCTCGTGCTCACGAACACGGTGCACGTGATGGGCCCCGGCGCGGACCGGCTCACGATCGATGGCGATGGGGCGGTGCGTGTGCTCGACTTCAGAGGGGCCGCGATCGGATCGATCGTGTCAGGCCTGACGGTGACGGGCGGGGTGGCCGACGAGGGCGGTGGCATCCGGAGCGTCGCGGATTCGTTCACACTCGATGGGGTGTATTTGCACGCGAACCGAGCGAGCGTCCGCGGCGGTGGGTTCTTCGGTGCCGGCGACGGGATGGTGATTCGCAACTCGACGTTCGGCGCCAACGAGAGCGATGGGTCGGGCGGTGGCGCCTACCTCGTGGGCGGCGCGTTCTCGATTGTGAACTCGACGTTATCCGGCAACATCGCGCAGGATGCGGGCGGCGGCGTGGTGATCGGCGCCGAAGCCGTCGCGTCGATTGTCAGTTCCACGTTTGTTGCGAACGTCGCCGATCAGGCCGCGAGCGGTACCTCGTTCGGAGGCGCGGTGGCGATCAGCGATGACGAGCGGGCGGGCTCATCGATTGTGCTCGAGAGCACGATCTTCGAGTCGAACGCGGCGAGCGGGTCGCCTGACGCGGTGTGGGCCGCCGACAGCACGGATATCAACCTGGCCGCGCTGAGTCACAACCTCTTCTCCGACGCCAGCTCGGCCCTTGGGCTGACGGACGGCGAGAACAACAACATCGTCGGGCGGTCGGCGTTGCTTGAGCCGGCGCTCGCACTTGGGAATGGCCCGATTCCGGTGCATGTGCCGATGCCGATGAGCCCCGTGCTGGATGCGGGATCCAACTCGGCGACGCTTGACACGGACCAGCGAGGGCGAGCCCGAGTCTCTGGCGGCGCGATCGATATCGGCGCGGTCGAGTACCAGGCGCCCCAGATCGATGACGTCACAACGTTTGGAAACACTTTCACGGCCCTTATCGGCCCGCGGATCTTTGTTCATGTGCTGCCGGGCGAGAGCGAGCCGGGCGCGTCTCTCAGCCTCTACCTGGATTCGAACGACGACGGACTGTTCGACGCGAGCGAGTTGGTCCAGGTGCTGCCCAACGGATCGGCGTCCGATCCGACGCGATACGTGTTCGCGTTCGATCTTGACGGCTCGATCGTGACGCCCGGATCCAAGCGGTTTTTCCTCCAGGCCGCGGACGAGCAAGGGCTGTTGTCCGAGCCGGTCGAACTCAATCTGGAGATGGTCGCCTCGACGAGAACGGTGTTCCGCGTCCAGGTCGGCACCGAGGCAGGCGGTGTGGATCGCCTGATCCAGCGGAACGACGTATTGTTCTCCGTCGCGCTCGTGGGCGACAGAGTGCTCGATGACGCGCTCCATTACTACATCGATGCCAACGGAAACGGCTTGGTCGACGCGGAGGACCGGCGGTTGGATGTGTCGATCGTGGGGTCTTCCTCCGATGGCGAGTGGGCGTCTATCTCAAGCGAGGACATTGGACATTTGGACGCGGGGCTCGTGGACATCATCGTCGTGGTGGAGGACCGGTGGGGATTCAGGAGTGCTCCGTTCACGCGGACCGTGCGCGTCTTCCCGAGCGAGGTCGCGGCGTTCACGGCTCCAGCCGCGGGCGCTACCGACGAGGCGGGCGAGTTGGTCTCGCTCATCATCAATGAGTTCGGCGATCCTGTCGTGCACGAATTCGATGGTTCTAGCTTTAGCCTTGTCGAGCGAGCCGACGCCCCGCTCGGCTTCGGTGACGCCGAGCTGTGGACCGATCCGAAGGACGGGCTGATCTACGGCGCGTACCCGTCCATCGAGGGGCTTGTCTTGCTGCGCCGCGACGCGAGCGGCGCGTGGAGTGTGCGGCGCTTGGGCCAAGAGCTCGGCGTGACGGAAGACGACAATGTCGTGTCGGTGACCCAGTTCACCTCGGCCGCGCCGAGCGGCCGCGTGTCCGTGATCGCTGGAGCGTCGGAGTCCGGCTCGCTTGTGGTGTTCGAGGAGCAGGTGGACGCGACGGGTGTCTCGTTGGGCTACGAGCTCACGCGTGTGTCGGACAGTCTCGCCTCGAACGGTGTCGTCACGCCGATGTTCTCCGAGCTGATCAGCTATCGCCCGTCTTGGGACGCGTGGCACCTCGCGGGCATCGACCTGGATGGCGACGTGATCTCGGTCTGGCGGGCGCCCGGTGGTGCTGACTGGCGCCTGGACAACCTCACGGCGATCACCGGCGGGGATCGGATCGAGCGCGGGTTGGCGGTCATCCTGACGTCGTGGAATGGGATCTCGATCACGGGCCTGAACGGCGAGGGCGAGGTGGTGTCATCCTGGTGGGTGCCACAGTTCGGCGGAGACTGGCGTCGTGTGAACCTGACCGAGTCGTTCGACGGTCCGAGGCTGACCGACGCCGGACTGACGTCGTTCTACACGCCATGGAACGCGCAGAACTATGTTGGCATCAACGAGCAAGGACAGGTGACGGCCTACTGGTGGGCGCCATCGTTCGCCGGCGCGTGGCGTGTCGACACACTAACCGACCCGCCGAGGTCAATCTTTGACCTCAACCTCGATCGCGGGCTCACGGCGCACGTTGCGGATGACGGCACGCTCAACGTGCTTGGCGTGTCCGACCGCGGGGGGGTGCTGCGCAATTGGTGGAGCCCGTTCGATGACGGAGGCTGGCGGGTCAACGCGATGTACGACTTCTTGCCGCTCGCTTAGCGGCCAGGGCCTCCCGCGACGTTGAGCACTGGCTTGTCTATGGGCACCCCTCCGCCCACGCCGAGAGGAAGCAGGACACGTCCTCGAGTGTGTGCCCATCGCCGCCCGCGCCGATCACACACGTCGGGTACCTGGTGACATCGCCGGCGGGGTGCTCGGTGGCCCACGCCGCGAGGAAGCACGAGAAGTCTGTGATCGTCACGAGCCCGTCGCCGGCGCCAGGGACGCAGCTCTCCTCGCACGCGATGTCGGCGTGGCAGCGCTGGCAGACGTCCGGCACGCCGTCGTGATTGGCGTCGGCGTCATTGGTGCGGTACGCCAGCTTGGCGACGATGAACTCGGCCTGCGGGCAATACTCGAGGTCGCCGATCGGCTCGAGTCGTAGCTCGACGCACGGGCGACCGGCGATGGAGTTGTTGAAGAGATCGGCATCGATCGAGATGTCCCCGCGACCCGCGCGATCGCACGATGCACCCCGGTGGAAGTACACCTCGCCGAGCCGCGACTGTCCCAGGTACAGATCGAGGCCCACGGTGAAGTAGTCAATGTCGGCGAAGACCTCCAGCTGGACGTCAACCCTTCCGGTGGTGCGTGGCGCGTTAGAGATGTTGAACCGCTGCGCGGTTCCGGCCTCGAACGGGCGCGAAGTCGCGGCCTCGATCCGATGAGTCATCTCGACCAGATCGCACTCGTCCGGTAGCCCGTTGCCGTTGCAATCCTCTGACGTTCCTCGTTCGATGTCGCATGGATCGAGCACGCCGTTGCCGTTGCAATCGAAGAGTGGTTGCGACGCGATCTCGCACTCGTCGGGCTTGCCGTCGCCATCGCAGTCGTCGCTGAGGCCACTGGCGATGTCACACTCGTCGGGGACGCCGTTGTTGTTGCAGTCTCGGAGGTCGCCGCCGCCGGTAAAGCCGACACGGAAAATGATGTTCGAGCACTCGATGGGGTCGACGTTTCGATTCGGGCGTGCGAGCACCTCGAGATCGCGCCGTCCGTACATCAGCCCGTTGAACTCGTCGCGACTGAACGCGATCGTGTGATCGTCGAGGCTGCAGTCGCCGGGTCCGAAGTCGTCATATTGCGGGCCAAAGTCGACGCCGTTGATCGTGGCGCCGAACGACTCCCAATTGCTGTAGAGCGATCCACGGGCGCCGAAGTAGACCGTGGCGTACGTCTCGGCCAGTGGCATGTCTTTGAAGGTGTACGACTGGGAGTGGTCGTAATCGAATGGCTCGAGGGTATCGGAGAACGTGTAGTAGGGCTTGTAGAACTCGCACTCGTCGGGGATGCCGTTGGCGTTGCAGTCCTGGCTCTCGCCCGAGGCGATGTCGTCGGCGTCCTCGATGGCGTTGCCGTTGCAATCGATGGAGACGGGCTCGAACGCGGGGTACTCGAGCATGACGGACACCCAGGCATCCGCGCACACGTCGGCCGTCGGGCTTTCTTCGGGCGTCACCGTGATCGTGTTCGTGTCACGCCCGTACGTCGCCATGTTGAATTGCGACCAGGGAATCGCGATCGTCTCATCGAGCGTGGGCACGCAGGCGACGTGCTCGGCGTCGGTCCGGAACGCTTTGGCGACCTCCCACCCGTTGATCTCGATCGTGGCGTAGCGGCGCTCGCCCCCGAAGTCGCCCTTGCCGGTCACGCGCAGCAGCACGTCGCCCGACGCGGGCGGCATCGGGCCGGTCTCAAACATCGCGGGCGCATCGGCGTGCACGGCTTCGGACGCGGGCCACGCCATCGCGAAGGAGGGTGAGCACTCATCAAGGTGTCCGTCGCCATCGATGTCGAGGCTGGTTCCATTGGCAAGGTCGCACGCGTCGGGCACGCCGTTGCGATTGCAGTCGTCGCCCGAGCCCCGCGTCCAGTACTCGACGTCGACATCGAAGTGCGCGTCCGGACAGAGCGCGGTGGTCCAGAACGATGGCGCAAGGGCGAACCGGGCTTCGCCATCGGTCGCCAGCGCACCATTGAACTGCGACGCCGGGAGCACGATCGTGATCTCGCGGGTCGCCTCGCAGAGGTCGCCCAGGTACCAGAAGTCGCCGAAGACCTCGACGCCATTGAGATACAGATCCGGGAAGAACCCGTCGAACGGCGCGATCGCGTTGGTGCGCATGCGGATGCGCACGTCCGTCGCCGCGGGCGGCGTCTCGGGCAACGCGAACTCTCGGGGGTGCTCCCGGCTGAATGGCCGGGAGACATCGAGCTGGAAGGAGGCGGCGACGCGTTGTGTCGTCTCGCACTCGTCAGGCACGCCGTTGCCATCGCAGTCGGTCGCGAGGCCTCGCGCGATCTCGCAGGCGTCATCAACACCATTGCCGTTGCAATCGACGTCCGGCGCGTAGCCGAAGTAGTCGAGCTCGATCTGGACCCTTGGCTCGAAGATCGTCTGCACACCGAACGCGGGATCGAGCTGGATGGTCGCGACGCCGGCGGGGCCCACGAGCGTGTTGAACGCGGAGGCGGGCAGGACGATTCGGTCCTCGTTCGCCTGGAGGTCGTGGTTGTAGCGCGTCGAGATGAGGGCATTGGGTATGCGGATGCCGTTGAGCCGTGTGTAGATCGGAGCGCTCGGCGGCAGCTGCACGTTGACGCTTCGCACGATGACGGACACGTCGCCCACCGCGGCGGGCGCGTCGCCGAGGGTGAACTCCTGGGGGACCTCGCCGCGGAACGGCATGAGCCATGGCGAGGTCGCGACAACGCGCTCGGCGTTGGCGCACGCGTCGGGCACGCCGTCGCCATCGCAATCGGCGAGCACGCCGGACTCGAGGTCCGCGTTGTCAGGGATGCCGTTGCCGTTGCAGTCGTGCCTCGTGCTCGCCGCGAGATACTCCATCTCAAATGTGAGGTGGTCTGCGGCGCAGGCCCGCCCGTCGGCCGCGATGGGCTCGAGCACGATCACCAGCTGGCCGTCCGGATCCACCATGTGGTTGAACGCCTCGGCCGAGATGATGGCTTCCGACGCCTCGGGGCGCTCGCAGCCCGGGCCGCCCGAGTTGAAGAAGGAGCCCGCGAATCGCCCGGCCAGGATGAGCCGGATGAACTGGTTGCTCTCGGAGAGATCGCCCGCGGCCAACACCTGAAACCGCACGTCCCCGACCGCCCGCGGCACGTTGTCGAGCGTGACCCGTGGACTCGCGAAGGGCGAGCCGATCGACTCAAAGGTCTCGGAGCGGTACCAGAACAGCTCACCGATCTGGCACTCGTCGGGCACGCCGTCGCGATCGCGGTCGAGGCTCGTGCCCGACGCGATGTCGCACTCGTCGGGCACGCGATTGGCGTTGCAGTCGCTGTCCGGCAGGATGATCGGGGCCAGACTCGAGACGTACTCCACGCGCACGGCCATGGAGGAGTTTCCGCAGACCCCGACGAACGCGTTCGGCTCGACCGTGAGCGTGGAGAGGCCACCCGAACGTAAGAGCATGTTGAAGGCGCCAGCCGAGAGTGTGACCGAGTCTTCGGTCGGGTCCGAGCAATTGGGATGGCTCGGGCCGTCGAACAGCTCGTCGATGACGAGGCCGTTGAGAAGCAGCGAGGCCGACTCGCCCTGGCCGTCGAAATCACCGACGGCCAATACGGAGATCGTCACCGGCCCAAGGGCCTCGGTGAGTCGTCCGAGCTCCATGGTGTAGCTGTTCTGCGCGTCGATCGGCGATTGCTCGCCGCCATCCAGCACGATCTCGCGATATCCCATCTCGCAACGGTCGGGGATGCCGTTGGCGTTGCAGTCTTCGGCGAGGCCGGTCGCGATCTCGGCGAAGTCGGGCAATCCATTCGCGTCGCAATCGTTCGAAAGACCGGCTTGGGCTGCCAGACAGGCGCTCGATAGGACACAGCCCGCGGCCCGCCAACGGGACCGCCGAAATTGAGTCGGCGCGAGCCAACGCATGGCGTTCCTCCTCTAAAGGACTCGCCAGTGTCCATTGAGGGGGTCTCGGGGTCAAGAACCCGGCGTCCACCCCGCCTGCGAACTTGCGGGCCTTCATCGTTGGTATACCTCGTCCACGAGAAAGTCCCAGTCGGGGTGGTCGTGGGATTGGCGTTCCTCGGGGCGCTGGGGGTTGAAGATGTCTTGGTTCAGGTCGCGTCCGTTGTGCCAGCGGCAGTCGGGGCTGCCCGTTTCGAGGAACGCGATGGTCTCGGCGTGCCCATCCTGGAACGCGTACACGCCCTGGCCGGCGTGCCAGAAGCCGTAGACGCCGCCGATGTCGTCGTCCGCGGCGACCAGCTGGTTGGTCACGCGCAGATCGGGAAAGCGGGCGCGGGTCTCGGTGATGAGAATCGTGTGGCTCGGTCGCGCGATGATCGACTCGGCGATCCGGGCCTCGGCGTCGAGCGTGTCGCGCCGCCAGAGCACATGCCCGTTGAGCGCGTAGCTCGCCGGGGTGTCGCCGACGCACGCTGAATCAACATCGAGCTGCCCAAACTCGCTCTGCGGCTCGCCGGGATGCGCCGGACAGACCCACGCCTCGGCGGGCGCCACGTATCCCTCTTGTAGGAATCGATGGCGCCAGGTGACGTGCTCGTCCGGCGCGGTGAGCGTGCGGTTCTCGGGCATGCGTCCCGCGTTGCTCGACGCGAACGTCGCGACCGCGGTCGCGATGGTTCGAGACTGCGCAAGACACGTGGCGGTCGCGGCGCGTTGCCGCACGCCCGCGAGCGTCGGGATGAGGATCGCCAGCAGCAGCGCGATGATCGCGACGACGACGAGCAGCTCGATCAGCGAGAACCCGCGTCGCGGTGGGGAGGCGCGGCGTGGCATCACCGGGCCCTCCGCCAGCGGTAGACCTGCAGGCCAGAGCCCGGGCGGCCCTCGAAGTTCTTCGGGTACTCGTTGAGCTTCACCGAGCCGCTTTGGTGCGTCGCCAATGAGAATCCGTTCCCGTCGTCGCGCACCAGTAGCTTGACCCGCTTGCCAACAAGGGACGGATCCCAGCTGTCGGTGCAGATGGTTTGCAGCCGGACGGCGTCGCCCGCCGGCTCGCGAGCCAGCACGCGGTACGCGTACGCCTTCATGCCCTTGTGCGTGATCGTGATCATCGGGTCGTCGACGTCCACGTCAAGGATCATCGCCTCGTGCCACTCGCCCTCGATGGCGTCGGCGCCGTTGTCGATGTCCACGGGTCGGGCGCCGGTCCAGGTGAGGGGGGCGTCGGCGCCCCAGGACGTGGTGACGTTGCGATCAGCAACGAACGAGACAAAGCCCCGTTCGATGGTCGCCTCGATGCGCATCGTCTCGCCCACGAGGTGGCTGTACGCGTTGGGCTTCGCGAGCGTGCTGCGCTCGAGTGTCGCGCGGAGGATGGCGCCGTCATCGGTCTCCTCGCGCTCGAGCACGCGGAACGAGAGCTCGTGGCGGCGCCCGCGCTCGTCCGGCTGGAAGCGCACCCGGAGCTCGTTCCCGCGGAGCGTGAGCGTACTGCCTGGCTCGCCATTGATTAGGATGCCCCGAACCACGAATCGGCCCTCGGGCAGCTCATTCGCCCGGTCGCGTGTGGCGGTGCCTGTTGCCGCGACCGCCGCGGCGCCGCTCGCGTTGGAAGACGAGGCGCCGACACCAAGGCTCGAGCTCGCGTACCACGCGCCCGATCCGAGCAGCGCCGCACCGGCGACACCAACGGCGATCTTGGCGCCGGGCCCGGCGAAGAGCGTGCCGAACCCAAGCGAGTTTGCCGCGGCGCCCTTGGGTCCGATCAGCGAGATCTTCATGAGCGAGGCATGCAGCGTGTCCGGTGTGGCGGCCCGGCCGAGGCCGTAGACAAGCGCCCCGGCGATGACCGCGGTGGTCGCTGTGGTCGCGGGGGCGAGGGCACTGTCGGAATCGCCAACATGCGAGCGCAGCCTTGAGAGCGCGCGGTCGATTCTCCGGTGGATCGTGCCGGCGTTGACGCCGGCTTCCTGGGCGAGCTCCGCCTGGCTCCGGCCGGCGAGGAACCTGGCCACGAGCAGCCCTCGTTCCTTATCGCTCAGGGCGGCGAGGGCGTCGTCGAGGCGCGGCTCGATGGACGCCCACAGGCGGATGTCATCGTGCTCGGCGCTGGGCGCCTCGGCGGCGCGCCGCTCGGCTCGGTCGCGGGCGCCGCGCCGGCGCAGCGCGTCGATTGAGCATCGCATCGCGCACGAGTGCAGCCACGCCGCGGTGTTGGATCGCACGCGCCCGGCGTTCTGCGCCAGCTTCAAGAAGGTGTCCTGCGCGGCGTCCTCGGCCTCGGTCGCGTTGCCCAACGCCCGGCGGCAGGTCGAGAACACCATCTGCTGATATCGGACGACTAGCACCTCGAAGGCCCTGGGATCGCCCGTCCGTGCGAATCGCCTCAGCGCCCCGAGATCATCGAGACCCGAGAGGAAGCCTTCTTGGTCGAGCGTGCTGGCGGAAGCCTTGGTCATGGCGTGGTCCATCCCTTCATCGAAGGGACGCACGCCGCGCCATCAGTTTGCGCGCGGGAACAAGAAAAAGGTGTCCGAGGCCTGGGCTGGTCGTCGCGCCACGGCTCACCGCAGCTGCGAGATCGTTCTCGGGATCGCGCCGCCGTTCGATCGCACGACATCCGCGTACCAGCGATAGGAGTCCTTCGGGATGCGCTCGAGCGTCTCGTAGTCGATGTACACGAGGCCGAAGCGCATCCGATACCCCTCGGCCCACTCGTAGTTGTCCATGATCGACCACTGAAAGTACCCGCGAACATCGACGCCCTCGGCGATGGCGCGGCGGAGCGCGTGCAGGTAGCGCTTGAGGAAATCGATGCGCGCGGTGTCATGGACGTGTCCGTCCGCGTGGACCCAGTCCATGGATGCCAAGCCGTTTTCTGTGACGTACATCGGCAGCTGGTAGCGCTCGGCGATGAAACGTGGTCCCCAGTAGAGCGCCTCTGGCGTGACCGGCCAGTGGTGCATGGTCTGGGGCCACCCTCGGACGCGATCCGCCGATACGGGGACGTTGTTCGCGTCCGCGGTGACGAGCCCGGCCTGATAGATGTTGACGCCATAGAAGTCGAGCGGCTGTCGAATGGTGTCCATGTCGGAGGAGCGGACCTCCGGCACGTCGGCGCCGAACGCTCTGAGCCCGTCCTCTGGGTAGTGCCCGAATACAACGGGGTCGCTGTACCAGGCGTTGTTGAAGGGCCAGCCCTCTCGATCAAATACGCCATTTGTTGCGGCGCGGGCGGCTTCGATGTCGCGCGGGTCGTCGGACGCGGGGCACGAACAGACGCCCACCGGTGCCCAGCCGACCTGGGGCGTGCGCTCGGCGTTGGCTCGGATGGCTTGGGCGGCCATGCCGTGCGCGATGAGCACGTGGTGCGTCGCGAGCAGCGCGTCGGGCCGCCCGTAGCGCATGCCCGGCGCGTGGGTGCCGATCACGTGTCCGTGGTTGAGAAACACCTGCGGCTCGTTGATCGTCATCCAATGCCCGACGCGGTCGCCGAGGCGGGCCGCAACCTTCGCGGCGTATTCGGCGAACCACTTCGGGCTGTCGGCGTTGAGCCAGCCGCCCCGGTGAAACAGCGGTAGCGGCATGTCCCAGTGATACAGCGTCACCCAGGGCTCCACGCCTCGGCGGAGCAGCGCGTCGATCAGCCGGTCGTAGAACGCCAGGCCGGCCTCGTTGAGAGGGCCCTCGCCATCGGGGACCACGCGCGGCCAGGCGATCGAGAGTCGGTACGCGTTGACCCCGAGATCGGCGATCAGGCGGACGTCCTCCGCGTAGCGGTGATAGTGGTTGCAGGCCACGGCGCCCGTGTCGCCGCCGCGGACCGCGCCGGGCTGGTCGGCGAACGCGTCCCAGACGCTCGGGCCTCGCCCGTCTTCGGTCGCGGTGCCCTCGACCTGGAACGCGGCGGAGGCGACGCCCCATGTCCTTTCCAGATGGGTTCACATGG
>JBCAXI010000037.1:0-13983 GCA_038534175.1 Planctomycetota bacterium
CAACGTCGTGCAGAATGCTTCGTTCGCTGAGCCATTGGACGGGCAGGTCGACGATGACGGCCAGCCCACGGGCACGCTCTCGATCGAGTGGACGCTCGATGACGGCCCGGGTGCGCCCGCATTCGATGACGCATCGGACCCAACCACCAGCGTGACGTACCCGGCGGCGGGCAGCTACCAGCTACGCCTGTCGGCGGATGACGCCCTCGCGGCGACGTCGGACACCACGATCGTGAATGTGTTCGATCCGCTACCAACGCCCTGGCTGAACGACGACGTCGGCAGCGTGGGCGCCGAGGGCTGGGCGGTCTTCTCGTCCCCGTCGTCGTTCGAGGTGAACGGCTCGGGCGCAGACATCTCCGGTAACGGCCAGTCCAATGGCGACCGATTCCACTACGCCTACCAGCCGCTGGACATCACGAGTAACGTCGAGATCGTGGGCCGCGTCACCCAGGCACCGCCGAGCAACCCGGATGCAAAGGCGGGGCTGATGTTCCGCACAAGCGTGACATCGAGGATCGCGGCGAACGGGTACATCTACATCACGCCGAGCAACGGGCTTTGGCTCTCGCACCGAGCTGGCACCGGCGGTGGTACGGCGTTCGAGCAGATCGACCCGCTGGCAACACCTCCGTACTGGCTGAAGCTCGTGCGCACGAGCACAAACGCCGTGCGCGCGTACGTCTCTCCTGATGGTGCCGACTGGGTCCGCGTGGGCGATCGCACGGTAAATGCTGGCGGCGGCACCAAGCTCATCGGGCTCGCCGTCACCAGCCGAGACAACAACGAGACCTCACCCGGCATCTTCGACAGCGTCGAGGTCCGCGCGTACTGCCCCGCGGACGTCACCACCGATGGATCGGGCAACGGCGTCCAGGATGGTTTGGTCACGCTCTCGGACTTCTCCTACTACCTGACACTGTGGTCGAACGCGAGCCCGGCCGCGGACCTCACGGTGGACGGGCAATGCGACCTCGGCACATCGGGCGATGGTGTCACATTGTCTGACTTCTCGTGCTACCTCAGCGAGTGGGCGCTGGGCTGTCCGTGAGCTGTGTCCGCGAGATCGCATGCCCGCCAGACGGTCGCGGCTGCGGGATGCGTGATTTCACGACGAGTCCCGTTGTCAGAGCCGCTGGCACGCGCGATCGTCACCGATGGGGCGGCGAGCGACGCGTGCCGATCGCGGAGCCGCGCAGGTGTCACGAATCGCTCGTGCGTTCTTGGATCGCGATACGTCCGTCGGGCAGCACGCGGATGGGCACGTCCGGCGCGATCGATGTGGTCAGGTTGACCTCGAACATGCCTGACACGGTCTCTCGCATCGGCGCCCCATCCGGCTCGTCGAACGATCGGATGAGCCAGCGCACGGCCCGGTAGGCCATGTCGTACGAGTCTTGGCGGACGACGGTCAGCATCGGATGGGTCATGACGCGCGAGTCGCAGTCGTCGAACCCAACAAGTGAGAACTCGCCCGGCACGCGCACGCCACGCTGCTGCAGGCGTCGCAGCGCGCCGATCGAGGGCATCGAGTGCGTCACGTACAAAGCGGTGGGCGGGTCGGGCATGCTGAGCGCGTAATCGACGAGTCGGGCGCCGTCATCGAGCAGGGCGCCCATCTCGATCACCAGCGCGTCGTCGATCTTGATATCAGCGTCCTCGTGGGCCTTTCGGTACCCCGCGACCCGGTCCGCCGCGTCGGCTCCGCCGCGGGCGTAGTGGCCCACGGCGATCCTCCGGTGCCCGAGCTCCAGCAGGTGGCGCACGGCCTGCTCACTGGGCGAGAATGAGTCGGTGTCGATCCAGGCGATCTCGGGTCGTTCGAAGCGATCGGCGATCACCACGTGCGGGAAGCGCTCGCGAGCGAGCTCGTCGAGCGTGCGATCAAGCCCAGGGAGTCGGCGAAGCACGAGGGCGCGCAGGCCGCAGCGTGAGGCGAAGTGTGTGAACGACTCGCTGGGCCGCTTGTCGGACGCCAGATCAACGATCGCGATGCGATGGCCTTCGTCGCGGCAGCCGTTGGAGGCGCCGTACACGATGGCGCCATCGAACGAGCCTAGATCCCGCGACAATGTCGAGGGCAGCGCGATGCCCAGAATCGAGTTGACCCGACGTCCGATTTTCGGCGCATACCCCTGACGGTTGGCGATCCCGAGCACACGCGCGCGGGTGCCCTCGTCAACGTCGGGGTCGTTGTTCAGGATGCGAGAGACCGTGGCGGGCGAGACGCCGGCTTCGGCCGCGATCTGCCGAACGGATGACAACTTGGAAACTCCCGAGTCCGACCGCGAGGGCCAACGGACGACCGCCGCCACTATAAGGCAATCCGCGTGACCGCCGAGCTCGTCGTGGTGGTTACGCCGGCGTTGGAGCCTCGGGGTCCGTGGTTCGCGCGGGGGCGATGGTGCGGATCACGGTGTACAACGCCGGGATGAACACCACGCCAATCAGCGTGGCGAGGGCCATGCCGCCGAACACCGCGGTGCCGATCGATTGGCGTCCATTGGCGCCCGCGCCCGACGCGATCACGAGCGGGAGTGTTCCTAGCACGAACGACAGCGCCGTCATCAGAATCGGGCGGAATCGCAGACGCGACGCCTCGAGCGTGGCATCGCGGAGGCTCTTGCCCGATCGGAGCAACGTCTCAGCAAACTCCACGATCAGGATCGCGTTCTTGCACACCAACGCGACGAGCAGCACGAGCCCGATCTGCGTGTAGACGTTGTTGTCCATGCTGCGGAGCAGCGTGGCGGCGAGAGCACCGAGAATGCCGATGGGGATCGTTGCCATGATCGTGAACGGCAGGATCCAGCTCTCGTACTGCGCGGCGAGGAACAGATAGACGAAAACGATTGACATCGCGAAGACCAGCACCGCGACGTTGCCCGCCGCCCGTTGCTGGAATGCGATGCCCGTCCACTCAAAGCCGAATCCCGAGGGAAGCCGAGCCGCGGCGATCTCGCCCATGCGTTGCATCGCCTGGCCCGTGCTGAGCCCCGTGGCGGCGTCACCCGTAACAGAAGCGGACGAGAAAAGGTTGTACCGATAGACGGTCGATGGCCCGACCACCTCGTCGATCCGAGCCACGCTATCCAGGGGCAGCGTGTCTCCCTCGGCATCGCGGACCTTGAGCAGCAGGATGTCATCAGGATCGGTGCGGAACTCGGGCTCGCTCTGCACGCGCACCTGGTACACACGCCCAAACGCGTTGAAGTCGTTCACGTACGCGGAGCCGAGGTTCGCCGACAGCGTGCCGAAAATGGTGTCCAATGGCACCCCGATGCGCTGCGCCTTCGTGCGGTCGATATCGAGAAAGAGCTGCGGCGTGCGAGCGCTAAAGCTGGTGTAGGGCTGTGCGATCTCGCCCGATTCCGCGGCCCCGGCGACAACGTCGCCCGTCACGTCCTCGAGCACGTCGAGGCCCACACCCGCCCGATCCTGGATCTGCAACTCAAATCCGCCCGAGCGGCCCAGCCCCTGAATCGACGGCGGTCGGAACGGAAAGATCAGCGCTTCGGGAATCGCCGCGAATCGACCCGCCAGACCACCGAGGATGGGCTCGATCTGCTGCTCAGGCCGGGTGCGTTCGTCCCACGTGTCGAGGATCGCGATGCAGGTGCCGGTGTTGGACTCGGCCGCGTTGCTCAGCAGCGAGACCCCGCCGATGGTCACCACGCCCGCGACGCCAGGCGTGTCGAGCAGCTCGGCCTCGACCTTCTTGAGCACCTCATCGGTGCGCCCGACCTTCGATGCGGGCGGCAGCGAGACGTTGACAAAGAAGTACTTCTGATCCTCCAGCGGAATGAACCCGGTGGGCGTCGCACGGAGGAGCAGGCCGACGCCCAAGATCATCCCGACGAACGCGATGATGGTGATGAACGACACACGCAGCGCTCGCGCAACGGTCCACGAGTAGGCGGTCGTGGAGGCGTCGAGCACGCGGTTGATCATTCTGAACAGAACGAATCGCTTCTCCTTGGGCGGCCGCAGGAGCACCGCGCACAGCGCCGGGCTGAGCGTGAGCGCGTTGATGCTCGAGAGCAGCGTCGCGACCGAGAGCGTGACGCCGAACTGCCGGTAGAGCTGCCCGGTGATGCCCGGAAGCACGGCCGTGGGCACAAACACCGCCAGCAGCACCAGCGTGGTCGCGATCACGGGGCCGGTGATCTCCTCCATCGACCTCCTGGCGGCCTCGCGCGCGCCCAGACCCTCCTCGGCCATGAGGCGAGAGGTGTTCTCGACGACAACGATCGCGTCGTCGACCACGATGCCGATCGCGAGCACCAGCCCAAGCAGCGTGAGCATGTTGAGCCCGAACCCGAGCGCGAGCAGCACCGCGAGTGTGCCCACGATCGAGACCGGGATCGCGACGCCCGCGATGAGCGTGGCGCGGAAGTCTTGCAAGAACACGAACACCGTCACGAACACAAGCAGCGACGCGATCAGCAGGGTGGCGACGACCTCGCTGATCGACGCCTCCACGAACTCCGTGAAGTCGTAGAACACGGGCGACTCGAGCCCCTCGGGAAAGTCCGCGCGAAGCTCCTCGAGAGCGGCCCGCACGCCCTGCGAGACGGCCATCGCGTTCGACCCGGGCAGCTGGTAGACGCCGAGCACCGGTGCCTCCATTCCGTTGAATCGTCCGAAGGAGTCGTACGACTGGGATCCGAGCTCGATCCGCGCCACATCGCCGAGCACGACCGTGCGTTGGCCGTCGCCCACCTTGAGCACCACGCGCTCGAATTCTTCGGGGGTCGACAGGCGCCCGCGGGTGGTGATCGTGTACTGGAAGCCCGAGTCGTCGGCGATCGGCTCCTGGCCGATCTTGCCGGCCGCGACCTGCACGTTCTGCGATCTCAAGGCCGAGAGCACCTCGGTAGTTGTCAAGTCGCGCGACGCGAGCTTCTCTGGATCGAGCCAGACGCGCATCGAGTAGTCCTTGGCACCGAAGATCGAGACCGAACCGACGCCATCGACCCGCGCGAGGCGGTCGACCATGAAGATGCGCGCGTAGTTGCTCAGGTAGAGCTGGTCGAACTGCCCGTCAGGCGAGTGCGGTGCAATAACCATCAGCAGGCTGGGCGACTGCTTCGAGACCGCGACGCCCTGGTCTCGCACCGCCGAGGGCAGGCGCGGTTCGGCGATGCTCAAGCGGTTCTGCACGCGCACGGCGGCCATGTCCACATCGGTGCCGAGCTCAAAGGTAATGGTCAACGCGTACGAGCCGTCGTCCGAGCTGATGGACGACATGTAGAGCATGCCCTCCACGCCGTTGATCTGCTGTTCAACCGGCGCCCCAACAGTCTGGGCCACCGTTTGTGCGTCGGCGCCGGGATACACCGCGGAGACCTGCACGGTCGGCGGCGCGACTTCCGGGTATTGCTCGACCGCGAGCTGCGTTGAAGAGATCGCTCCCGCGAGCACCATGATGATCGCGATCACGCCCGCGAACACGGGGCGATCGATGAAGAATCTAGAGATCACGGAGCGGCTCCGTCGCCGGCCGGTTGCGACGCCGAAGTCGCAAACGGCTTGGTTTGCACCGGGGCACCCGGACGGGCTTTCTGCACGCCACGGACGATGTACCGCTCGTCGGCGCCGAGCCCGTCCAGCACGACGATGGTCCCGTCCAGCTGCCGATCGCCCAGCGAGATGGGCCGGCGTTCGACCACGTCGCCCTCACCCACGACCAGCACGAACTTGCCGTCGAGGCCCGTGCCCACCGCCTCCTCCTGGATCAGCGTCGCGTCCGGCACGACCTCCCACGGCACGCGGATTCGTGCGAAAAGACCCGGATACAGCTTCCTTGAAGTGTTCGGCACCAGCGCCCGTACCCGGAGCGTGCCCGTCGTGTCGTCGAGCTTGTTGTCGACAAAGTCCACGCGCCCGCGGTGCGGGTAGTCCTCCTCATCGGCGAGCGAGACTTCCACTGGCGGCGCCTCCTCGTCCACTCGACCATCTCGACCCTGCGAGAGATATCGCAACGCGATCGACTCGCTCACGTCGAACGACACGTGCATCGGATCTAGCGTCACGATGCGAGCCAGCAGCGTCGATTCATTACGGCCGACCAGGTTGCCAGAATCCACGTAGTTTCGATCCACGCGACCCGCGATCGGCGCCCGGACCTCCGTGTACGAGAGGTCCAGCTCGGCGGCGGCGAGATCTTCCTCAGCCTGCAGCCGCCCGGCCACGGCTTGCTGCATCTCCGCCTGCATCTCCAGCAGCTCGATCTCGTTCGCCGCGTTGGCGTCGAAAGCCATCTGCGTCCGCTGCAGGCGCGTCTCCGCCAGCGACTCGGCGGCGCGGGCTTGCTCCAGCGAGGCCTGCGCCCGTCCGACGTTGATCTCGTACGGCTCACGCTCGATCGTGAACAGGATCTCGCCCGGCTCCACGTCCGAGCTCTCTCGGAAGTGCACCTCGCTCAGATAACCGCTCACGCGCGCTCGGAGCTCGACCTCCGCGATCGGCTCGAGGTTGCCCGTGTATCGCAGGAACTCGGTGACCTCTCGCGTCTCAGGCGTCGCGACCTCGACCACCGGCGGCGGTGGTGGGGTCGGCGTCGGTCGCTCGCAGGCGACGGCGAGCCAGGAGGCGACGGCCACGAAGGCGAAGCGCAGCGAGCGCGCGGCGCGGTGGCCGATGACGCTGGCGGAGGGTTGTCCTGAAGGAGCGCGCATGTGGGACCCGTTCCGAGAGTGGCAGGGTCCAAGAATCGGCATCTCCCGGGCGGTCCATCTCGTGATCGACACCAGGCCGCGCGAGGCTGATCTTGAACGTCTGCCAGGATAGAGCGCGCCGCCAATGGGCTTGTCAAGTCGATGGCGTCGCCGCCGCCGCCGCCGCCGACGCGGTCACTCCGCCGCTTCGTTTCGGATGGTCTCGATCAGCCGTTGGAAGCCCGGAGGCGAGAACGCGCCACCCTGGAACGACAAGCCACCCGGCATCGGCTCGTACACCTCGATGCCGAAGAACATCCGCGGCATGCCGCCGCCTCCCCCGGGGTCGGCGGGCTGCATGACCACCGACGCGATCACCATCAGCGGCACGCCGTCCTGCACGTGCTCCATCGGGATGTTGTGCATCGTGCGCCCGCCCGCGAAACGTGCGGAGATGTTCCGGTGCAGCGCGCTCGAGTGCCAGGCCAGCGCGGCCCGCTTGTCCTCAAACCAACCAAAGATCGCCAGCTTGTTCGGGTGGAACGAGGCCGCCTCGGCTCCAAGGCACCCGGGCGTCGCCTTCAGGCCCGCCACGACCTGCTGACCGAGCCCCTGCGTGAGCTGGTCGGGCGAGAACCGCTCGCGCGACTCCGCTCCCGAGATGGGCTCCGGCGCCTGCTCCGGAGACGCCTGTTGACGCGCCCACGCCACGGACATCACGCCGACCGCCCCAATGGTCGCGGCCAAGGCCACGATCGCTTTCGTTGTCTTCATCTCCTGCTCCTTCTGTTGTGGGTTGTCAATCACGCCCTTGGGCTGATCGGGTTGGTTCGTCTTCGGTCGCCGACCAGGCGGCGTGGTGTTGGATGGCCCGGTCGATCCAATCGATCCATGACTGGTACTGCTGGATGCCGGCGTCGAGCGTGAGCCTTCGGAAGAACTCGTCTTCCGAGGGCGCCCGCGCCGGATCGGCGTGGTGCTCGACCTCTGCTGCGACCGCGAGCAGGTCTTCAAGCCGGGCCTCGTACTCCCGCAGGAGGGCGCGGAGAAACCGCCGCTGCGCGTCCTTGGGCAACTCGGCGAGGAACAGGACCTGCGCGAGCTGCGACTGGCGCGTGTCGCTCATCGATGGGCCATCGCGCAGCCAAGCACGTAGGGCGGCGCGACCGGCCTTCGTTCGCCGGTACACGCGTCGCGGCGGGCCCTTGAGCGACGGCGTCTCCTCGACGCTGGCCAAGCCGTGGTCCTCGAGACGCCCGAGCGTGCGATAAATCTGGCTCGGTTCGGCGGCCCAGAAGTGGTGGAACGCCCGCGAGAACCACTGCTTCAGGTCGTACCCGCTGCTCGGCCGGCTAAGCAGGCCGAGCAGCACGCAGTCGAGGCTCATCGAGCAGCTCCCCGCGTGACGATGTGCCGGAATAGCGTGTGGTTGACAATATAATCCATTAGTGGAATAGTATGGACTCAAGCTCGATGTGTCAAGAGGTTGCAAGCGTTTCAGGACGCGACGGACCGCCCAGCGAGGTTGAACCGAGGCCGTCGGTACACTGGCGTTGCCCCGTGGAGGGCTGACGCGAGGCCGAGCCATGAAGTGCCCCAACTGTGCGCAGGAAGTGGAAGCGGATCGTCGCGCCGGGCATCTCGTGGTCTGTAGCGCCTGCCAGTCCACGATCCTGATGGACGCCAAGGCGACCCGGCTGGCCGGGCGCATGGCGGTGCTCTCGGCGCCGCGTGGGCCGCTCGCGGTCGGCGCGGTGATCGACCTGAATGGCGAGACGTTCACGGTGCTCGGACGCGTGCGGTACGGCTACAGCCGCGGCTTCTGGGATGAGTGGTACGTCCGTCGAGAGAACGGCAAGTACGCGTGGATCAGCCAGGACGAGGAGAACTTCACCGTTCAGCGTCTGCGGGACCAGGGCAAGGTCCCCGAGTACGCCACGACGAGCCCGGGCGACATCGTGCGGGTGCTCGGGCACGAGTTCCACGTGAACGAGAAAGACATCGCCGAGTGCGAGGGCGCCGAGGGGCAGATCCCGTTCGAGGTCGAGAGCGGCGAGCGGACGCCCTTTCTCGATCTCAGCGACGGCGAGCGGTTCGTCTCGGTTGAGTACGCGATCGGCGGAGCGCCCCGGATCTTTGTTGGTCGCCGAATCCAGCCGACCGATCTTGAGGTCATCGCCGAGGGATTCACGCGGAATCGTGGCGGCGCCATCCCGCTCGAGCGCGACGAGGGCGAGCACGGCCGCGAGCGCGTCGTGCGGTCCGGCGGGCGCACCCTCGCGATCCGATGCGACCAGTGCGACGCCTCCCTGCCGGTCGTGGAGGGCGCCAGCCACGTCGAGTGCGAGCACTGCGGCGCCGAGAACGATCTCACCGTTCGACGAGCGCTCTGCCCCGCGTGCAACCTGAGCAACAGGGTCTCCGCCGACGCGAGCGTCCAGCAGATCGTCTGCCGCGGGTGCAGCAACCGGCTCGACCTGCGCGGCGAGTCGGTCGTGGCCTTGGGCGTGCTCGCGCGCCTCAAGCGGCCCAACCTCCCGGTGCGCATCGGCGACACATTCAAGCACGAGGACATCGAGTACCAAGTCGTTGGAGTGGTGCGGTGGGGCTCGTACGAGGGGATGCACCACTACTCGTCGAGCGAGTTCCTGCTCTTTGCGCCGGACCACGGGTACCGCTTCCTTATCTATGAGGACGGGCACTTCTCCTTCTCCGAGAAGATCGATCCACCTAAGGGCGCGGACCCGCGATCGCTGTTCTTTGGCTCCCAATTCCAGTACGCGGGCGAGACCTGGCGTGTGTACGAGCGGGGGGAGCAGACGGTCGATTGGGTCGATGGCGAGCTCACCTGGGTCGCCGCGGTCGGCGATCACGTCTCGTACATGGACGCGGTCAGCGAGCCGCACCTCCTCAGTGCTGAGTGGACACCCACCGAGTCGGAGTGGTACGGCTCGACATATCTCCAGCCGAGCGAGGTCGCCCAAGGCCTGGGCGTGCCCGAGGAGACGCTGCCCAAGCGCATCGGGCTCGCGCCGAACCAGCCGTACTCGGCCTCAAAGTTCTTCCGTCAGACCGGGCCAATCGCCGGCGTGTTCGCGCTGGTCTTTCTTGGGATGGCGATCGCGGCGATGTTCAAACGCGGCGAGCCGGTCGCGACGCTGGAGATACCGGGCGTCGAGTATCGGCGGGAGTACCTCACCGAGGCGTTCCGCATCACCGATGGCCCGACCGTCTGCAAGGCGCGGCTTGAGGCCCCGATCCGCAACGAGTGGGTGTATCTCGACGTCGCGCTCATCGATGAGCAAGATCGGGCGCTCGTCGATTTCTCGACCCAGGCGTCGTACTACGAGGGCGTGGCGTCCGACGGCCCCTGGACCGAGGGCCGCCGGCACGACTCGACCGTCTTCCGAGTCGACGCGCCGGGCGAGTACCGCTTCCTGCTCAAGGGTGAGGCGTCGACACCCAACGCGTTCAGGCCGCTGCGAATCGACGTCTTGCAGGGCGCGGCGATCTCTCGATACCATTTCATCGGCGCGGGATTGTGCGCGGCCTGGGGATGCGTCGTGTGGCTGCGTGGCCACTCATTCCACCACAAGAAGTGGGGCGGCGACGAAGATGAGTAGCGATCACACGCCGCCGCGATCGTGTGGAGGCCGGGCCTGTCGCGGTTCGGATCGTCCCAGTGGGCGAGTGTCAAGGGAGCCTCGTTGATGCGAAAGAAATCCGTTGGATTGATCGCGACGCTCGGGCTGGCGGCGGCGGGCGTCTCCTGGGCGAGCGCGCGCGGCCTGGGCCTTCCGCAGCCTTCGAACAACCCGCCCAGCATCCGGGAAGAGTCGAACCGGCTCTCGAGCTCAGGAACCTCCGGAACCCGCTACTTCGTCGGTGGCGGCATCATCCGGGGTAAGTAATCCGTGGTAGACCACGCCGCATGGGCTCGAGTGTCACCGAGCCGACCGCCGAGGGAGTTGCACCGATGCCCGAGCACGTCGTTCTCCAGCTGTGGGAGTTGATTCCCAGCCTTATCTACTTCGTGCTCGGGATGGCGCTCTTCGGCGTCAGCATCCTACTCATGGCGAAGTTCTGCCCGTTCTCCATCCGCAAAGAGATCGAGGAAGACCAAAACATCTCGTTGGGCATCATCATGGGCGCGGCCCTGATCGGCATCTCGATCATCCTCGCGGCCATCGTCGGCTGACGTGGGCGACTCGTCCGCACCGAGCGGAACCAACGAATCCGACCACGAGCTGCCGCGGTTCGCGTCGCTTGTGCTCGTCGGTGCCGTGTTCGCGATCGCGGTCTGTGGCCTGGTCTACGAGCTCGTCGCGGGCGCGATGGCGTCGTACCTCATCGGCGACTCGGTCCGGCAGTTCTCGCTCATCATCGGTGTGTTCCTCGCCGCGATGGGCGGCGGCTCGTTTCTCTCCAAGTTCATCCGCGAGCGTTTGCTGCTCCGGCTCATCTACCTCGAGATCGCGGTTGGGGTCGTGGGCGGCTTCAGCGGGCTCGGAATGTTCGCGGCCTTCGCGCACACCGACATCTATCAGTTGGTGCTGCTCGCGCTCGTGGTCGCCATCGGCGTGCTGGTAGGGCTCGAGATCCCTCTCGTGGTGCGCATCGTCAAGGACACCCAAAGCCTGCGCACCAGCCTCGCGAACCTCCTCGCGGCCGACTACCTGGGCGCCCTCGGCGCGGCCGTGCTGTTCCCGTTTCTGCTGCTGCCCAACTTCGGCCTCGTGGCTGCGGCGATGGTCGCGGGCATCGTCAACGTGCTGGTGGCGGTGCTGCTGTTGATCTGTTTCTCCTCGCGGCTCGGCGCCAGCGCCCGAGGCGCCTGGGTCTGGGCGATCGGCGCAACGCTGTCGCTCGCGGTGGGCCTCGCGATGAGTGGGGCGTTCGTGCGTTTCTTTGAGAGCCGCGCGTACCAGGATGAGGTGATCCTGGCGCGCACATCGGAGTACCAGCGTGTCATCGTGACGCGCTGGCGGGACGACATCCGACTCTTTCTCAACGGGCAGCTCCAGTTCTCGACGGTCGACGAATACCGATACCACGAGCCGCTGGTGCTGCCCGCGATGGGCCTCGCGCCGAGGCCCGAGCGCGTGCTGATTCTGGGCGGCGGTGACGGACTCGCCGCCGAGCGTGTGCTCGCCCAGACAGGCGTCGGAAGAGTCGATCTGGTGGACCTCGACGCCGCGGTCACGGACCTGTTCACCGATCACGAGATGCTCTCGACGCTCAACAACGGCGCGCTCCGCGATGATCGGCTGCGAGTCGTCTCCGCGGACGCGTTCCAGTTTTTAGAGGACACCGAGGCGTTGTACGACGTCGTGATCATCGACCTGCCCGACCCGAGCGACGCGGCGACCGCGCGATTGTACTCCGAGACCTTCTACCGGCTCGTGCTGCGACGGCTCGCACCGGACGGCGTGGCCGTGACGCAGGCGACCAGCCCCTTTCGATCGCGAGAGGCGTTCTGGTGCGTTGTCTCGACCATCGAGTCGGCTGTGGCCGACCGAGCGGGTGTTGAATCGACGGACGTGCGTCCATACCACACCTATGTGCCAAGCTTTGGAACATGGGGGTTCGTTCTCTTTGGTCGTTTGGGTGACGCGTCGCCGGCGCTCCCAACGACTACGCGGCATCTGACCCAGGAAGTCTGGCGGTCGATGCTCGTGTTCCCGCCCGACCTCAATCGGATCGGTTCGAGCGTGTCCACGCTCGACGATCCGCTGGTCTCCCGGCTCTACCGGACCGGCTACAACCGTTACTTCGACTGAACGCTGGCCGGGTCGCCCCATCCGCCGCCACCGGGCGTTCGCATCACAACGCGATCCCCCGCGCGAAGCGACGCGCCGCTCGCCCAGTCGAGTGTCTCTTCGTCGCCTTCGAATCGAAGGACGGTGTGGACACCTGTTGAGCCCTCTCCGCCGCCAACGGCTCCCGGCGCGCCGTGGGTTCGTCGTTGCGAGAGCACGGTGACGCGCAGCGGCTCGAGCGCCTCGATCTCGCGCACGAGGCCGTCGCCCCCGCGCCAGCGTCCCGGGCCGCCCGAGTCGGACCGAAGCGAGAATCGATGGACACGCAAGGGGTGGCGTTGCTCGAGGACCTCCGCGTCGGTGATCGCGGTGTTGGTCATGTGCGTGTGCACGCCGCTGGCGCCGGCGTGCCCGTACGTGGCGCCCGCCCCGCCGCCGATGGTCTCGTAGACGCTGGCAACCTCGTTGCCAAGGAGCAGGTTGTTCATGGTGCCAGGTCCCGCCGCGGCCAGTCGCAGCGCTCGAATCAGGCCCTCCGCGATGCGCTGGCTGGTCTCGACGTTGCCCCCAGCCACCGCAGGGAGCGAACCCAGCGCCGGATCGAATCGAGGATGCACAAAGCACCCTTCGGGCGCCAGCACACGGATCGGATCGAGTAATCCCGCGTTGATCGGAATTGGTCGGTCCAGCAGCAGGCGCACGACGTACGCGATCGCACTACGCGTGACCGCGAGCGGCGCGTTGGTGTTGCCGGCGCGCACGCCGCTCGTGCCGGTCAGATCGACCATCAGCCCGTCGCGCTCAGGCCGCACCGCGATGTGGATCTCGGCGCCGTCGTCCATGGTCTCGATCACGAGCTCCGACGATATCTCGCGCGCCGCGATGGCCTGGCGCACGAGCGTGGCGGTGTGCTCGATGATCCAACGCATCGCGGAGCGCATTCTGTCGGCTCCGATCTCGCGGGCCTCTCGCTCGATCGAGCGCACGCCACCCCGCCCCGCGGCGATGGCGGCGAGCACATCGGCGATGTTGTCATCGACCGAACGCGACGGGAACCGGTGCGATCGCAGGAGGCGCTCGAGATTCGGCAGCCCGTTGTGCCCCTCGCGGAGCAGGCGCGTCGGTGGAATCGGTACCCCTTCTTCATCGAGCGTCGTCGCGTTCGGCGGCATCGAGCCCGGCGCCGACCCGCCGATCTCCGCGTGGTGCGCACGGCTCGCGACATAGCCCAGGCGCTCGCCCCGATCGTCGAACGCGGCCTGGACAATGGTGACGTCGGGCAGGTGCGAGCCGCCGAACGCCGGATGATTGGTGATCGCGACATCCCCCGGGCGCAGGCCGCCCAGAACGTCGACCACGCGTTGCACACAGGCGTCGAGGGCGCCGAGGTGCACGGGCACGTGGGCCGCGCTCGCCACGAGCCTTCCCTCGGCGTCGAGCACGCCGCACGAGTAGTCCCGGCGTTCTTTCACGTTGGTCGAGATCGCCGAGCGCTCGAGCGCGTCACCCATCTGCTCGGCGATCGACGTGAGCCGGTGCACCGCGAGCTCGCGTTCGAACGCCGA
>JBCAXI010000038.1:0-13902 GCA_038534175.1 Planctomycetota bacterium
CACGCGACCGAGCCAGGATCGGACCGGCGATCGCGCGCTCGTCGTCCCCCGCGCCAAGGTCCGACGCGCCCGACACGATCTCGCTGTTCTCACGCTCGGCGTACGGCTCGGCGTACGCCGGCGGCGTGACGCGCAGCCGTGCCGATCGCACCGCCGGCGGACGCACCAGCAGCAGGCTCGCCGCCGGCGTTCGATCGTCCAGTGTCTCCAGCGTGTATTCGAGCCTCGCTTCGGCGGCGCCGGTCTCGCCCAGCCCCATCGGCTCGATCAGCCGCTCGAATAGCTCACCGTCGTTGGCTGCGGTCTCGACCTCCGTGCCCGCTTGGGCGCCGACGCCGATCATGTGCTGGCTCGAACCCTGGCTCGTTAGCAGCGCCCGGCGCCAGGGACCCGTGTCGCCGTCGGCCACCACGCGGTACCGCACCGCGACGTCTGTCTCGCCCTCATCGAGGTGGGTGCGTGTCAGCAGGGCGCGGATCGGCGTTGCGACGTCCATCGGATGGACCTCGATCGCCGTGACGTCGGTGATCGCCGTTCGGCTGGGCCACTTGGCCCCGGCCCAGGGCACCAGCGTGCGCACCGCACCGATGCTCGCCAGCGAGGGCGTCAGTCCGACGACCAACGCGATCGCGGCGATCGCCATCGCCGCGTGCAGTCCGCGGCGGCGCGTGGGCGCGGGATCCAGCGTCTCCCGCGGATCGATCGTCTCGAACGCCTCCATCGCGCGCGCCCGGACCTGCCCGCGCAGGTGCGCGCCCAGCGCTCCGTCGTCCTCGCGATCGGACTGGACGAACTCCAACGCCGACGCCAGCCACCCGCGCAGGCCCGCGGCCTCTCCGGTCGGCGAGCGCTCGATCCGCAGCGCCATCTCGGTCAGCGAGGGGCAGAACGCGATCGCCGGACGCAATCGACGCCAGCACCACCATCCCGCCGCCGCCAGGCCGCCGAGCCAGAGCGTCAGTCGGACACCCATCGGCAGACGCAGCGCGAAGTCGACCAGCCCCGCGCCGAGCAGCGCGAGCAGGGCGATCGTCAGCCCGCCGGCGAGGTAACGGCTGACCACCAGCCGCCGGGCCCGCGAGCGGACGCTCTTGAGCGCCGCGATGAATCGACGCGAGGCGCGATCGTCCGGCGTCAGGGCTCGAGCGGGCGAGTTGGAGATTGGAGTGCTCGACATGGATCCGTCCGTGGCCGCGACCCGGGGGGCGCCTCGTTTCAACACCGGTCCCCGGCGTCATCAGGAGGGTATCGGCGTGTGGCCCGCCCGCCGCCCCCGAAGTTCTGTCCCTCCGGGTCGTAACCGCGATCCCATGCCGTGAGACCCGAAACCCGCCCGGGCGGTTGCACGGGCGTTGCCCGCGGGACGCGCGTGGGGTGGCGGAGGTGGGGGGTTACGAGAGACGAACGAGTCGGCGGCCGATCCATTCCAGCGTCAGCAACGAGATCAGCCAGAGCAGCACCGCCGGGGTATCCCAGAGCGGGTCCACGTCGGGCGCCGATTCGATCCGCCGCTGGCGGTTGGGGAGCAGGTCGGACAGGCGCGTGAGATCGGCCCTTGAGAGCACGCGTCCGCCGGTCGATTCGGCGAGCCGCTCGAGGTACGCGTGATCGGCCTCGGGACGGCGCAGCTCGTCGTCGTCGGATCGCACGCGGACGTCGGTCTCCAGCCCGATGCCGGCCAGCAGCGGGTCGTCGGCCGCGGCGAGGTACGACCCGGGGCGGTCGGGCAGCCAGGTGGTCGCGAAGGTCGCCATCGCGGGCGCCTCGCCCGACGGGCTGGCGGGCCGCGCCTCGCGCGGGAGGACGAGCTCGATCGGAGCGCCATCCCCCGGATTGCGTGGCGTGAGCCGAACCCGCAGCCGCTCGGGCGCGATGTCGAGCAGCGACTGATCGAGCAGGCGCACGGCGACGCGCACGGGCTGGTCGACCGCGGGCTGCTTGGGCGAGACCTCGAGCGAGGCCGCGCGTCCCGAGCGTCCCAGGCTTTCTCGCCCGAGGAATCGGATGAGCGGGACCCAGAACCGCTCGGGCAGGGCCTCGCCCCGGGCGTAGCGCCATCGCCAGATCTCGTCGGTCGCGACGTAGAGCACCGAGCCGGCGCCATAGCGCATGCTCAGGACGAGCGGCGGGTCTTCGTTCGAGGCCTCGGCGCCCGGGCCGCCGCGTTCGGGGGCTAGTGCGACCGCGAGCGTCTCGGCGGTGGGCTTGAGGCGGGACCGCTCGAGCCGTTGGGCCCACATGAGTCTCGACCAGCCGGTCGCGGGATCGCTGAGTCGCTCGGGCCAGTCGCCCCGGCCGCTCGGGGCACCGCCGTCGCGCGATTCGCCCAAGCGCAGCAGGCCCTGGCGCATCGCCTGATCCGTGGGCGCCATGGTGACCGGGTCGCGCCACGCGCTCACGCCGGCGCGATCGCCCGCGCCTGTGAACGGCAGCAGATCGCCCAGCGGCGTGCCGGCCCAGGCGCCGGGCGTCGAGGACGCGCCGGCGATCCAGAGCAGCCCGGCGCCGCGATCGGAGACGTGCGAGCGCAGCTGACGCAGCTGCGCCTCGCCGAACACGTCCGGGCGGACATCGCCCAGCACCACGACGTCAACATCGGCCCACTCCTCGGGGCTGGTGGGCAGGCGATCGAGGACCACGTCGCCCTCTTGAAGGTATCGGCGGTTCGTCGCGAGCAGCAGCGCGGAGCTGACGATCGACGACTCGCGAAGCAGCAGGTTCTTCAGGTACCGGTACTCCCAGCGCGGGTAGCCGTCGATGTACACCACGCGGAGCGGCCGGTCGATGAGCTCCACCGCGACCGGGCGCTCGTCGTTGGCGGGGATGAGGTCGGGTGGGCCGGCGCGGCGCGCGAGGCGCACGGCCCAGTCGCGAGCGCCCTCATCGCTCGGGCGGTGGGTGAGTGTGAGCTCGCCCGAGTTGTCGTCCGCGCCGCCGATGGTCGCGTCCTGCTCGTCGAGCACGAGGCCCGTGGCACGATCAATCAGCTCGACACGCACGCGCTCGGGCGGGGCCTCGGGGTCGCCGCCCACGCGCTCCAGACGAACTGAGATCGGCACGATGTCGCCCACGAACGCGAGCGAGGGCGCCTCGACCCGCGCGACGGCCAGATCGGCGATCGGCGCGGCGCTGCCGAGGGGGTAGACGTGCACCGGGATGCGCTCGGCCTGCAGGCGGCGCGCGGTGGCCTTGTCGATCGCGTCGAGCGAGCGTCCGTCGCTGAACACGACGAGGCCCGAGACCGGCTTGGCGGCCGCGCGACGCAATGCTTGCTCGATCGCCTTGCCCAGGCGTGTGGTCCGCCCGTCGGCCTCGCCCAGCGAGACGCCCCCGCCCGAGCCCGTTGTGTCGGCGTTGGTCGGGGCGAGATCGAACGCGCCCGCGTCGAAGCCGAGCCAGACGACCTCGCGCTCGCGTCCGAGCGCGCTCAGCGCGGGCCACGCGGCGCGCACGCCCTCGGTGAGCTGGCGCTCGCGCGTGGACCGCGCACCCGCGCTGGCGTCGACATCGGCGATCGACATCGACGCCGATCGGTCGGCGAGCACCAGCACGCGATCCCGCTCGATGCGCTCGTTCTTCCGCACGAGCTGTGGGCCGGCGATCAACGCGAGCACCGTCAGCAGCAGCAGCACCCGCAGCGACGCGAGCACCACCCGCGGCGCGCGGGGCGCGACGAGACGCACGTACGTCCAGATCGCCAACGCCGAGAGCCCGCCACCCAGCAGCACCCACACCCACGCCGGCATGGGATGGGCCCAATCGAGCGCGACGTTCTCGGCGCCGAAGCGGATGTCCTCCGTTCCAAAGAGCCAGTTCAGCAGCCCGCTCATGACCCGGCTCCCGTCGACGCGGGGCCGATGTCCGAGACCGACGCGTGGCTCGCGAATCGCGCGAGCGCCATCTCGAAGACCGCCAGGGCCGCGGCCGCGATCAGCAGGGGCCAGCTCCAGTGGCTGTCGCCCGAGCCGGCGGCGAGCGCGTCGGCGGTCGCGTCGGGATCGTTGCCATCGCCCACGCCCGACTCGATCCAGCGTGGCTCGCCAAGGCCGGCGGTCGCCAGCCAGTCGGCGACCTCGTCGGCCTGTCGTGGGTTGGTGTTGCCCGCGTCGGCGTCGGGGTTGATCGCGATGGACTCACGCACGCGGCCTTGCCGGTCGATCGCCTGCCAGACGCCCGCGGTGCGCACGGCTCGGCGGGCGACGCCGTCGACCAGCCCGATGGTCTCGCCGTCGGCGCGGCGCAGCTCGACCGCGACCGTCGGCGCCGAGGGCGTCGCGCCGGCGAGGCTGGTCGAGCCGCCGCGCGCTCGACCCACGCCCTGGCGCACGAGCTCTTGCATGAGCGGGACCATCAGCGGCTTGGCGGGCAGGTTGGTCCACGCCAGGTCGGGCGCGGTGGCCAGCGCGATTACGAGCCCTCGGCCCGCGTCGCCCCCCGGCGGGCCCGCGACGACGATCGGGCGATCGCCGGCGGCGAGCACCACCATTCCGCTCTCGGGCGCCAGCTCGATCGGCAGGGCCCGCTCGATGCGCACGGCCGGCGCCAGCTCACCGAGCTCGGCCCGCACGAGCGCGAGCGGATCGCTCGACGGGTCGCCCGAGGCCTCGGCGGCGAGCGGGATCGCGTTGAGCTCATCGGGCTCGCGGGCGATGGTCCATCGGAGCCCCAGCTCGCGAGTGAAGGCCTCGGTCCAGAGCTGGACGCTGGCCTCGGCGGAGGGCGAGACCATGAGCAGGCCGCCGCCGCGGGTGAACGAGGCGAGCCGGCTCCAGGCCGCGGGCTGCAGCCGATCGGGCGTCGCGACGAGCACCGCGTCGAGCCCCGCGAGGCGCGAGGGATCGACGGCGGAGGGATCGATCGAGCTGATCTCCAGCGGCGCCCGCGAGGGGTCGCCCGTGGGCTCGAGCGCGAGCCGCAGCCAATCCGCGGGTGTGAACGACGCCACGCCCGGCCCGCCTCCGAGCCTCGGCGGCGCGACCACGCCCACGCGGATCGACTCGCGCAACGCCACGACGCGCCGACGCGTGTTGTCGCCGGGGAGTGGATCGCGATCGATCTGGGCCTCGAGCACCGCGGCGCCGCGGGTGATCGAGGCGCTCGTCGGCTCGGGCGAGATCGAGACGCTCGTCTCGGTTTGTCCGGGCGCGAAGGTCGCGGTGGCGCGCCCGAGCGGCGCGCGCTCGTCGCCGATGCGAGCGATGAGCCGGACCGTCACACGCTGGGCCTGTCCCACGCCCTCGCCCGATCGGCGCAGCAGCACGCGGGCCTGCCCGAGCTGCGTCTGGCGGTCGGCGGCGCGAACATCGGGCGGGGCGACGACGACCGATCGCAGCGGACGCAGATCCACCACGGTCACGTTGCCCGCGCCGCGTTCGGCGGGCGTCGAGGCGATCAGCTCGGCGTCGAGCGCGGCGAGGCTCGAGTCGGTGTTGGCCGCCTCGCCGCCGAGCGGGGCGCTAGTGCGTGCCGAGCCTGCGAGGAAGTCGCTGAGCACCGCGACGACGGTGCGTCCACCCGAATCGGTCTCGGTCGCGATCGTGCCGCGGACCGCCTCCATGGCACCCTGCAGGTCGGCGGCGCCGTCGGTCGGGGTGAGCCGCCCGAGCCACTGGGTCACGGCGCCGAGATCGGTCGAGGGCGGGAGCGTGATTGGCTCGGCCGGCGCGCCCAACGTGACCAACGCCACGCGATCGCCCGACTCGACGCTCAGCTCGCTGATCAGCGCCTCGGCGGCGCGGCGATGTCGATCCAACGCCGAGACGCCGCCCGCGTCTTCCACGCTCGACGCCAGGCTGTTGTCGACCAGAACGTAGAGCGTGGTCGAGCCGCGTCCGAGCAGTCCCGCGGCGCCGAGCACCGGTCGGCCCAGCGCCAGTGCGATCAGCAGCACCACGAGGCATCGCGCCGCAAGCAGCAGAAACTGCTCGAGCTTCAGGCGGCGGCGTTGCTTGCGGTAGGCCTCGAGGAGGAACTTCATCGCGGCCCACGGCGTGGGCTTGCGTCGGCGACGCATCAGCAGGTGGATGAGGATGGGGATCGCGATGCACGCGGCACCGGCCGCGAAGAGCAGCGGGTGCACGAATCCGAACGCGAGCGTGAGCGGCAGGGCGGCGAGGGTGGGGCTCATCCCATGCGGCTCCGCTTGTGCTGAGCGTTGCGCCGAGCAAGGAACGCGGCGAGCGGCGGGCCGAGCCAGTCGTCGGTGCGCACGACGTGGTGGTCGTATCCGAAGCTTCGCGCGAGCTTCTCGATCGCCTTGACGTGACGATTGATCGCCTCGAGGTAGCCCTGGCGGAGCGCGCGCGGATCCACGCGGAGGCGTCCCTCGCCCTCGAGACCCTCGAAGGGCATCGCGTCGGTGAAGGGAAACTCCAGCTCGGCGCCGTCGAGAATCTGGAACAGGATCGCGTCGTGCCCGCGCCCGCGGACGCGGGCCAGCGCGGTGCGGACCTCCTCGGTCTCGCAAAAGAAGTCGCTGACGAGCACGAGCAGCTTGCGGTTGGTGGCGCCGGCGAGGGTCTCGTCCATGACGCGCGGGAGATCGGTCGGTCGATCGACGGGGTGGGTCGCGAGCGCGCCGACGATCTGGCGCCACGCGCCCTGGGCCGAGGAGGAGCGCACGCCGTGGCGGACGGTGTCGGCGAAGACGCTCATGCCCGCGCGGTCGCCCTGCTGGAGCGTGACGTAGCTGATCGCGGCGGCGAGCGCGGTCGCGTGGTCGAACTTGGACCAGTAGTCGCGCCCGTCGAGGCTTTTCTTGACGCCCTGGCCGCTCGCGTCCTCGAAGCTGCGGGCGCCGAAGTTCATCGAGCCCGATGAGTCGATGAGCAGGAACACATCGAGACTGGTCTCCTGCTGGTACTGCTTGAGGTGCAGCTTGTCGGTGCGCCCGTAGACCTTCCAGTCGAGGTGGCGGAGGTCGTCGCCCGGCGAATAGGCGCGGTGCTGGGCGAACTCGACGCTGAAGCCCTGGGTCGGCGAGCGGTGCTGGCCCGCGACCACGCCCTCGACCACCGTCTTGGCGCGAAGCTCGAACGACTTGAGACGCGCGAGGGTCTGCGGGTGCAGATAGAGGCTCGCGTCAACTTCGGGCGGGCGATCGTCGGGGTTGGACGCGGGCAAGCCGCTGGAGTCCGCCATCGGTCCATGGTACGGCCCGGGCGACCCTCGGCTGGGGCCCCCGTAGCCACGCGAGTTACCGGGCTGAAAAAGACGAAGGCCGCGACCGCTCGTGGAGCGTGGGTCGCGGCCTTCGAGATGGGCAAATGAACGGCTTGTCCGCTGCGGTCAGTTGCCCGCGGCCTGGATGATCGCCTCGGCGTCCAGCTCGTTGGTCACGCCGTCGCCGTTGTAGTCAGCGGTGGGGCTGCCCGCGGTGATGCGGTCCATCGCCTCGGGGATATCGAGGGCGTCGACCACGCCGTCGCGATTCGTGTCCATGCGCCGCTCGGCGAGGCGGGCCTCGGCGCGGACCTTGAGGGCGGCCTTGGCGTTCTCTCGCTCATCGCCCGTGAGCTGCCCGTCGCCATCGGCGTCGAACTCGGCGAGTTGCTCGGCGCGCTTGGCCTCGCGCTGCTCGCGGCGGAAGGCGCGGGCCTCGTCACGCTCGGCCTCGCTGAGCTCGCCATCGCCATCGGCGTCGAACTGCTCGAGCACGCGGGCCTTGCGATCGGCCTTGCGGGCCTCGTGGAAGGCCTTGGCCTCGGCCTTCTCGTCGTCGCTGAGCTGCCCGTCACCATCCACGTCGAAGAGCGCGAGCGCCTGCTTGTGGTGCATCTTCCGCTTCATGTGCGGGCCCTTCTTGTTCGGGCCCTCGCCGCGGCGCTCGGGCCTCGCCTCGCGGGCCGCGGCCTTCTCATCGGCGCTCAGCTCGCCGTCGCCATCGACATCGAACCGCTCCATGAACTTGGCCTTGCGCTCCTCGCGCTGGGTCCGCACGAAGGCCTTGAGCTCGGCCCGCTCGGCCTCGTCGAGCTCGCCGTTGGCGTCCGCGTCGAACTGCCCGCGGAGCTCCTTCATCGCGGCCCGACCGCCGCGAGGTCCGCGCTGGCGATCGCCGCGATGACGCGGGCGGTCGGTATCGGCGAGGCGCGCCTGTTCGAAGGACGTCGGTGCCAGCTCGGGGCGGGCGTCCAGCCCGCTCAGGGGCTCGGCGGCGGTCAGGGCGGTGGCGGACGCGAGCAACCCGGCGGCCGAGACGATCGTGAGGGTCTGCTTGAGCATGACGGTTTCCTTTCTCAAATCGACCCGCGTGGCCGACAGGGGCCCAACGCCCCCGTCCCGCCCGCATTGCACGCCCCGATCGGAGCGGCGCCAAAGGGTTACCTTCCCAGGCATGAAGGAGCGGACATGAGCGAGATCAAGAGAATCGGTGTGCTGACCGGCGGCGGCGATTGCCCGGGGCTTAACGCGGTGATCCGCGCGGTGGCCAAGGACGCGCTCCACGAGGGCTTCGAGGTCGTGGGCATCGAGGACGCCTTCCGCGGGCTGATCGAGGGACGCATGCGGCGACTTAGCGTGCCCGAGGTCAGCGGCATCATGACCACCGGCGGCACCATCCTCGGTTCCTGCAACAAAACCAACCCCGAGCGCTACGTCGTGGGCAAGGCCGACGACGGCACACCCATCACCGAGGACCGGATGGACGACTGCGTCGAGCGCCTCAAGGCGGAAGGCGTCGACGCGCTCGTCGTCATCGGGGGCGACGGCACCATGACCATCGCCAGCCAGTTCGTCGCCAAGGGCGTGAACTGCATCGGCGTGCCCAAGACCATCGACAACGACCTCCACGGGACGGATCTGACGTTCGGCTTCTCGACCGCGGTGCAGACCGCGACCGACGCGTTCGACCGCGTGCGCACCACCGCGGCCAGCCACCACCGCGTCATCGCGGTTGAGGTCATGGGACGCCACGCGGGCTGGCTGGCGCTGCACGCCGGTGTCGCGGGCGGCGCCGATGTCATCCTGCTCCCCGAGATCCCGTTCGATCTGGACTCGATCTACGCCCAGCTCCAGGCCCGTGCCCAGCGCGGGCGCCGCTACAGCGTGATCTGCTGCGCCGAGGGCGCCACGCCCATCGGCGGCGCCCAGCTCGTCGATCGCGTCGATCCGACCTCGCCCGATCCCATCCGCCTGGGCGGCGTGGCGCGGTGGCTGACCGATCGCATCGAATCGGCCACGGGGCTGGAGGCGCGCTCGGTCAGTCTGGGACACGTGCAGCGCGGCGGCACGCCGGTGGCGGTCGATCGCGTGCTCGCGACGCGCTTCGGACACCACGCGATGCAGCTGCTCAAGGAGGGGCGACGGGCGCGGCTCGTCGTCATGCAGGAGTTCAAGCTGACGGACATCGACCTGAACGAGGCGGCGAACAAGCAGCGGCTGGTGCCGGTGGATCATGAGATCATCGAGGCCGCGCGCGCGGTGTACACGTGCTTCGGCGACGAGGGGACGCGGGGGCTCTGAGCGACTCGAGCCGTGGAGCCTCAGGGTGCCGTGGTCTGGAGCCCGAAGGGCGCAAGGCCACGAGATGGTCGATCGACGTGGCCTTCGCTTCGCTCAGACCACGGCGCCCAAGTCATTGCCGTCGCTCTAGAACGGCACGTCAACGTCGTTCTGATCGAACGAGGTGGGCCCGCCGCCGTCGCGGTGGTCCTCGGGCGGGCCGGTGCGGGCGCGGTTCTCGAACGAGCTGCCCATCTGCGGCTTCGGCGGCGCGTGGGTCGGTGGTTGGCTCGACGCTGGAGATTTGGGCTCGTGGTACGACGACGGGAACTGCTGGGCCGCGGCGGCCGGGGAGCTGTAGTCGTACCCGCCGGCGACGCCGGGGGGCGCGTGCTGTCGCTCGTCGTGGTTTTTGAAGCGTGTCGAGCCGCGGTCCCACGTGAGCTTGACCACGCCGGTGGGCCCGTTGCGTTGCTTGGCGATGATGACCTCGGCGATGCCGACCTTGTCGGGGTGCTCGTCGCCCCAGCTCGGGTCGTTGACGTGGTAGTACTCCTCGCGGTGGAGGAGGGCGACGACGTCGGCGTCCTGCTCGATGGAGCCCGACTCGCGCAGGTCGCTCATGCGCGGGCGGTTGCCCTCGCGTTGTTCGGTGGCGCGGTTGAGCTGGCTGAGGCAGATGATGGGCACGTTGAGCTCTCGCGCCAGGGCCTTGATGCCGCGCGAGATGGCGCTGACCTCGACCTGGCGCGACTCGCGCCCGTGGCTGGGCGAGCTGAGGAGCTGGAGATAGTCGATCATGATGCACTTGACGCCGTGGCGGGCGGCCATGCGTCGGGCGCGGGCGCGCAGGCCCATGACGGTGAGCCCGGGCGTGTCGTCGATGTGGATGGGCGCATCGCCGAGCTTGCCGCAGGCGTCGACAATGGACTGGAACTCGCGCTCGCGGAACTTCTGCCCGCTGCGGAAGATGTTCATGTCGATCTTGGCGTAGGCCGCGAGCATGCGTTGGGTGACGGCCTCGCGCGACATCTCGAGGCTGAAGAACGCCACGGGCGACCGGTCGCTCGTGGGGCGCGACCACGGGTCGGCGCCGCCCATCGCGATCTGCTCGGCGAGGTTGAGTGCCAGCGCCGTCTTACCCATGGACGGGCGGGCGGCGACGATGATCAGCTCGCCCGGCTGCAGGCCCTTGAGCATGTCGTCGAGGTCGAGGTAGCCGGTGGGCACGCCGATGATGCCCTTGCCCTCGTTGGCCTCGAGCCGGTCGAGCTCGCGATGCAAGAGCTGGCGCAGCTCCTGCGGCTCGCTCGTCTCGGCCTCCTCGGCGATCTCGAACACGGACCGCTCGGCCTTGTCGACGACGTTCTGCGCCTCGTCGGGCGATTGCCCGCCGGTGGTGTAGGCCTCGTGCAGGATCGTCCCGGCCGCGTCGATCAGGCGGCGGAGCTTGTGCTTGGCGGCGACGAGCCCGGCGTAGAACGGCGCGTTGGCGGCGCTGGGCACGCAGCTGGCGAGCTCTTGCAGGTAGGCCGTGCCGCCGATGCGGTCGAGCACGTTCCAGCCCTTGAGCGTCTCGACGAGCTGGACGAGGTCGCCCGTGTTGTTCTTGTCGAAGAGTTGGAGGAGCGCCTTGAAGACGAGCGCGTTCTTCTCGAGGTAGAACACCTCGGGCGTGGCGATCATCGGGAGCACCTCGCCCACGACCTGGGGCTCCAGAATCATGGAGCCCAGGAGCGCCATCTCGGCTTCGGGGGCGTGGGGCGGGGGCGCGTCGAACAGCTTGCCGAGATCGCGAGCGGCCTCTCGGGCCGAGTCGGGCGAGCGGGCGCCATTGCGCTGGCGAGGATGGGAGCTTTGCGGGTCGTCCATGGGTGCTTCCGTGCGTCGGACGGTGAGTAGAGCGTACGCGCGGGCGCGGGCGGCTCTACCGACAACTTCTTGGCGGGCCGCGTGGATATCGGCAGGGCCCTAGCGTTGCGCATGCCACGCGACCTTGCCTCGATGTTTGTGCCGCCCGAGCTGCTGCCGGATCGGCTTCCCGCCGACCCGATGCCCACCGCCCGGGCGTGGTTCGACGAGGCCCACGAGAAGAAGGTCCAGCCCAACCCCAACGCGTTGACGCTGGCGACGATCGATCCGGACGGTCGCCCGTCGGCGCGGATCGTGCTGTGCAAGTCGTTCGAGACCGAGCCTGGGTCGATTGTGTTCTACACGAACTACGAGAGCCGCAAGGGCGAGGCGTTGGGCGCGCACCCGCGGGCGGCGGTCGTCTTCCATTGGGACGCGCTGGGCAAGCAGATCCGGCTCGAGGGCCCGGTGACGCGCGTGAGCGAGGCGGAGAGCGACGCATACTTTCATAGCCGCGAGTGGACGAAGCGCGTCGGGGCGTGGGCGAGCGACCAGAGCCGCCCCGCGGCCTCCCGCGCCGCGCTCATGGAGCAGCTCGCCGAGCGCATGCTCCAGCTCGGCGTGCCGCTGGATGACCTCGCCGACCACCCGGACGACGTGGAGCTGGACATCGCGCGTCCGGCGCACTGGGGCGGGTACCGCCTGTGGGTCGAGTGGGCCGAGCTGTGGATCCAGAGCGACGCGCGGGTGCACGACCGTGCGCGATGGACACGCGAGCTGACGCCCAAGGGTGAGGCGTTCGACGTCGGGCCATGGTCGGCGACGCGCCTGCAGCCGTGAGGGCGGCGCCGGCTCAGTCGTCGCCCGGGGTGTCCATCGCGATGGTCGCGTCGCGACCGTTGAGGTAATCGTGGCGGAAGCGGACCCTCGGCGTGCGCGCCAGTGCCCACGCGATCATCGCGTGGGTGTCGAATCGGCGGGCCGGGCCGAGGTCCTCGCCTTCCTTTGCCGCTAGGCTGGAGAGGAAGTTGAACGCGAGCGTCTTGGGCCGGGCGTCCGCGCTCGCGGCATGCCGACAGAGCGCCTCCCACGCGCGCTCCAGCACCGCCTCGGCCGCGTGCGGCTCGAACGTGTTCAGCGAGCCGCTAAACAGCAAGACATCGACGCGATGCTCTCGGATCAGGCGATCGAACAGCCTCCGATCGGCGGCGAAGTCGCCCTCCTCGATCGCGGCGTGCTCGAGTCCCTCATTCTTGATGCGCTCGCGGCAGAAGCCCGCCAGCTCGGCGACCGCCTCGACGCCAACGTAGCCCGCGTCGTCGAGCCCCTGCTCGCGCCAAAGCGCGAGCAGGTCGGCCCGTCCGGAGCCCATGTCGGCGGTCACGCGCCCGCGGACGCACGCCAGCTCGGTGAGCGTGTGGAAGCGGATCGTTTGGAAGTCCTTGTTGCGCCAGAGCAGCGCCTCGAACGTGGCGCCCTCGGCGTCGACCGCCTGCTGATAGGGCGCCAGGTAGCCGGGCACGCCGGCGGTCCCGCCCGAGTGGGCGGCGGTCGACTTCGACTTGCGTTTGCCGAAGAGGCCCAACCCGTGTCCCTCCGATCGCGCTTCGTGCGGCCGATCCGGGCGGCTAGGCGATGCGGACCATCGCGACGTACTCGTCGAAGCGTTGCTGGACCTCGTCCTTGGTGAGCTCGGTCATGCGCTCGAGGCTGAAGGCCTCGATGTTGAAGCTCGCGATGACGGTCCCGTAGGCGAGGGAGCGCTGGATGGTGGTGAACGAGCCCGCGTCGTCGCCGGTCGCGCCGGAGGCCGCTTGATGAGAAGAAGCGATATGCCCCATCATGCCCCCGGCGAAGGAGTCGCCCGCGCCGGTCGGGTCGACCACGCGCTCGGTGGGGTAGGCGGGCAGGCTGGCGATGCCATCGCGGTGGACGAGGATGCACCCGTGCTCGCCCTTCTTGATGACCACGAAGCGTGGGCCGTGCTCGAGGAGCTTGCGTCCGGCGGCGACGGGATTGCGCAGCCCGGTGAAGAGCTCGGCCTCGTCATAGTTGAGCACGAGGCCGTCGACCATGGTGAGCAGCGTGTTCAGCTCGTCCTTGGCGGTGTTGATCCAGAGGTCCATCGTGTCGGCGACGGCGAGGGCGCGCTGCGGAAAGTGCTCGAGCAGCCCGATCTGCACGCCCGGGTGGGTGTTGGCCAGGAAGACGAACTTGGAGTCGCGGTAGGCCTCGGGGATGGGCGGGGGCGCCTCGCCCAGCACGCCGAGATCGGTGAACAGCGTCTCGCGCCGGTCCATGTCGTCGAGGTACTTGCCCCCCCAGCGGAAGGTCTTGGAGCCCTGCCGGATCTCGAGCCCGGCGTGGTCAACACTGGGGAAGGCGTCGAAGGTCTTGCGGAGCTCGTCGGGGAAGTCGTCTCCCGCGGCGCCGACCATTCGGACGGGCGCGAAAAACGAGGCCGCGGCGGAGAAGTAGACGCATGACCCGCCCAGCACGTCCTCCCGGCGTTCGCCGGTGGGCAGCTCAACGGTGTCGATGCCGATGGATCCGGTGACAATCAAACTCATGCGGATAGTTTAGCGCCGCCCAAAGCGGACCCCTCGGTAG
>JBCAXI010000039.1:0-13546 GCA_038534175.1 Planctomycetota bacterium
CCCTCGGGCGGTCTCCGCGGCGCGTGGCGCCCCTGGCTCAGCGACGACCGCACGATGGAGATGATCCGTGCGCTCGTGCACGCGATGCCCCCGGCCGCGCGGGCCGCCCGCGACAAGCTCGAGCACCAGCCCTGGCCCATCGTCGAGGACCTGCTCTCGGGCATCATCGACGGCTGGACCCGCCAGGCGATGCTCATCGAGTCGATGGGCGAGACCATCGAGGGGCGCGACCCGGGCGCCGACCCACACGTCGCGTGGCTCGGCGGGCTTATCACCGAGGGTGACAGCGTCGACGCGCCCGGGCCCATCCGCGCCGAGGTCGTCAAGCGCGTCCGCAACTGGATCGGCGGGCTCGAGGAGCGCGGCGCCAACGCGGAGTGGCGTTTGCTCCTGCGCGTCAACGAGCCGGTGGACGAGGGCGAGATCAAGGACATGGAGGCCCCGCCGGCCAGCCTCATGTGGTCCGTCAGCTTCCACCTGCAGGCGGTCGATTCCGACGAGGCGATCGTCGACGCGGCCGACCTGTGGCTGCTCCCGACCGACACCGTGACGATTCACGGCCGCCGACTCGACGAGCCGCAGGAGCTGCTGCTCGCTGAGCTGGCGCGCTCGGCCCGCCTCTTCAAGCCGCTCGAGCGAGCGCTCGACCAGTCCGAGCCCATCGAGCTGCTCCTCCAGACCGACGACGCGTACGAGTTCCTCCGCGAGATCCGTCCGCTGCTCAAGGAGCAGGGCTTCGGCGTGGAGGCGCCCGCGTGGTGGGACTCGCCCACAGGTCGCCTGGGCGCCCGCCTGCGCCTGGACCCGCCCGACGAGGAGCTCGGCCCCGACTCCGGCCCGGGCGTGACGAGCGCCGCCGGCCCGCAGCTCGGGCTCACGACGCTGGTGAACTACCACTGGGAGATCGCGATCGGCGACACGACGCTCTCGCTGCACGAGTTCGAGCAGCTCGCGAGCAAGAAGGCGCCGCTCATGAAAGTGGGCGGGCGATGGGTCGAGATTCGCCCCGAAGATGTCGAGGCCGCGATCGCCTTTATCAAGGAGAACCCGGGTGGCGAGATGGAGGTCGGCGAGGCGTTGCGCCTGGCCTACACCGCCGACGTCGGGCAGACGGGCGTGCCCGTGCTCGGCATGGAGACCAGCGGCTGGGTGACCGCGCTGCTCGGGGGCGAGGACGGCGAGCTGCCCGAGCTGGCCGCGCCCGAGGCCTTTCAGGGCTCGCTGCGCCCGTACCAGGCGCGCGGGCTGAGCTGGATGTCGTTCCTGCAGCGGTTTGGCTTCGGCGTCTGTCTCGCCGACGACATGGGCCTGGGCAAGACAATCCAGCTGCTCGCGTTGCTCCAGGCCGAGCGCGAGGAGGCACGGCGCAACGCCACAAGCCAGAAGACCGGCATGCGCGGGCCGACGCTCATCGTCGCGCCCATGTCCGTGCTCGGAAACTGGCAGCACGAGACGCGTCGCTTCTGCCCGGAGCTGAACGTCAAGATCCACCACGGCGCCGAGCGATTGCAGGGCGACCCCTTCGTCGCCGACGCGATCCTGCACGACGTGGTCGTGACGACGTACGCGTTGGTGCACCGCGATCGTGAGTTCATCGAGCGCGTGCCGTGGAGCCGCCTGGTGCTCGACGAGGCGCAGAACATCAAGAACCCGCAGGCCAAGCAGTCGCAGGCGGTGCGTCAGATCCCCGCGGCGCGTCGCATCGCGCTCACGGGCACGCCGGTTGAGAACCGCCTCGCCGAGCTGTGGTCGATCATGGACTTCCTGAATCCCGGCTACCTGGGCCAGGCCGCGACGTTCCGCAAGAAATTCAGCGTGCCGATCGAGCGGTACCACGACGCGAGCCGCGCGGGGCAGCTGCGCGGGCTGGTGCGTCCGTTCGTGCTTCGGCGTCTCAAGACCGACCCGGACGTGGTGAGCGACCTGCCCGAGAAGATCGAGGCCAAGGAGTACTGCCACCTCACGCCCGAGCAGGCCCAGCTGTACGAGAACTGTGTCAAGCGCATGCTCACCGAGGTCGAGCAGTCCGAGGGCATGCATCGCCGAGGCCTGGTGCTCTCGGCGCTCGTGAAGCTCAAGCAGATCTGCAACCACCCGAGCCAGATGCTCAAGGACTGGGACGCGGGCGAGGGCAAGCCGCCGGACGTGTCGCGCTCGGGCAAGTGCGTGCGCCTTATGGAGATGCTCGAGGAGATCATCGCCGAGGGCGACCAGGCGCTGGTGTTCACGCAGTTCCGTCAGATGGGCCACCTGCTCGCGGTGATGATCCGGCACGAGCTCGATCGCGATGTCTTCTTCCTGCACGGCGGAAGCTCGCAAACCGCGCGCGTGGACATGGTCGACAAGTTCCAGAAGGGCGACAAAAAGCGGCCCATCATGATCGCCAGCCTCAAGGCCGGCGGCGTCGGGCTCAACCTCACCGCGGCGAATCACGTTTTCCACTTCGACCGCTGGTGGAACCCCGCCGTGGAGAACCAGGCGACGGACCGCGCGTTCCGCATCGGGCAGACGCGCACCGTGTTCGTGCACAAGTACGTTGTCTCGGGCACGCTCGAGGAACGCATCGATGAGATGATCGAGCAGAAGACCGAGCTGGCCGAGCAGATCGTCGGCGCCGGCGAGCGTTGGCTCACCGAGCTCGACACCGACCAGCTGCGCGACATCCTGACGCTCCGCGCCGACGCCGTGGGCGATGAAGAAGAGGCCTAGTTGAACCGGCGAGCGGGCGTCGAGAAACAAGGGCGCGATCGAGCGGTCGCAACGGACGAATCCATCTGCTGGACTCGGATCGCTTTGCGAGTGGGCTGGACCCGAGCCGTTTTCCGACCAACCCTTGCGTCTGGCCCTCGTCGCATCGGGCCGTCGTCAAAGGAGTGACGTGGAAGGGTCTGACCCCAATCCATCCCAGGTCCCCACGCCGGGCGCTCCGGGCCAACCGAGCGACGCCGCGTCGCCGAGCCCGTCGCCGAGCGCTCCGCCGGGCGCGTCGCCCGCGCCGACCAACCCGTCCCCTGTCGGCCCGCCCGCGGCATCGCCCGATGGCTCGCCCGAGGGTGCGCCTGCTCAATCACCCGTTGGACCATCCAGCGCAGCGCCCGCCGGGGCCCCGACGCCCGGCGGTCCCGATCGACCGGGCCCCGGCCCGCGACCGGTCTGGATGGAGCGGCGCGAGCGCCCGCTGCCCGCCAACCCCAAGCGCGTTCGTGGCGGCATCAAGCTCACCACCAAGGACGAGGACCCCTCGGGCTGGCTGCCCGAGCGTTGGCTCCGACTGTTGGAGGCCGGGGTCGAGGGGGACCGCCTCGTCGAGGGCCGCGGCTACGCGGTGGGGGGGCAGACGCGCCGCCTTGAGGTCTCGCCTGGCAAGGTGGTCGCGTCGGTGCAGGGGCGTGTGCAGCGTCCGTACCGAACCACGATGACATTCCAGACCATGGACCACCGCGCGTGGGACAAGGTCGTCGCGACCATGGTGGACCAGGCGGTGTACGCCGCCAAGCTGATGGCCGGCGAGGTGCCCGCGAACATCGAGGACGTCTTCCACCCCGTGGGCAAGCGGCTCTTTCCGCTGGCGCCGGGCGAGATCCGCGTGGGCTGCCAGTGCGCCGAGTTCCGCGAGGACACCACGCGTTGGTGCAAGCACCTCGCCTGCGTCGGCTACTTGATCGCCGACAAGCTCGCCAGCGACCCCCTGACCATCTTCATGCTCCGCGGCATGCCCAAGGACCAGCTGACCGAGCTGCTTCGGCAGCGCCGATCGGCGATCGGGAGTGTCCACGGCGCCGCCGCGGTCTACGTCTCGCATATCCCGGGCGTGACCGATGTCATCGCGCCGCCGCTGGATGAGGCGATCCAGAGCGACCCGGCCTCGTTCTGGGAGATCGGCCCCGAGGTCTCGCGGGTCGCGGTGCCGTTGGAGCGGCCCGAGGTCAGCAAGCCGTTGCTTCGGCGTCTGGGCCCGAGCCCGTTCGACCAGAGCCGATTCCCCCTGGTCGGGCTGCTGGCGACGATCTACGAGGTGGTCTCGGGCATGGCGCTGGATCGCGAGGCCCCCAGCCGCGACGAGCCCGACGCCCTCGCCGAGCCCGAGGCGCCGACGCCTCCGCCCGAGGCCAAGCCGGCGCCCAAGCCGATCCAGCCCAAGAAGCGTCGTGCCAAGGCGATCAAGAAAGACCCGGGCGCCTAAGCTTGCCCCGCAGAGCCGGTCGTGACGAGGCCTTCGGGCCAAGGTGCGATCATGGGCCTTCCTGTCGCGGCCGATGGGAGGTCCCGCTCCGGGATCCGGACTCGCGTCCCGATCCACCCCGTGCCGCGGCCCCTGACGCCTCATCGCTCCGGGGGACCGCGACGAGTCAGTCCGTGGTCCCCGCTTGGCGGTGCCCCTGCCGCCCGGCGACAGCTTCAGGAGATCGCCGCCAGTCGCGACGCGTCGGAACCAACCCAAGGCTGATTCGTGCACGTACCATGGCCGACGCCTGACGTGCCACAGCCCGGTGGTGTAATTGGCAGCACAGCAGTTTTTGGTACTGCTTGTCCAGGTTCGAGTCCTGGCCGGGTTGCTTCCCCTTTCGACACGTCACGCCCGCGGCCCACGCCATGCGGCACGCCCAACCCCTCCATAGTCCAACATCGAGGTCCGCGATCATCATGGCCGCGGGCAAGGGCACACGCATGAAGAGCGACCTGCCCAAGGTCGTCCACCCCGTGGGCGATCGCCCGATGGTGTGCGCGGTGGTCGATGCCTGCCTCGCAGCCGGCTGTGATCGCATCGTGGTCATCGTGGGCTACAAGCAAGAACTCGTCCGCGAGGCGCTCACCGGCTACGACGCGGTCGAGTATGTGGTGCAGGACGAGCAGCTGGGCACCGGGCACGCCGTGCAGTGCGCCCGCTCGGCCTTCGAGCCCGCGTTCGAGGGCGATTGCTTTGTGCTCGCGGGCGACGGCCCGCTGATCCGCGCCGAAACGCTCGACACGCTGCTCGCACGCCACCGCGAGGCGGGCGCCGGCGCCTCCCTGGCGACGTCGGTCATCGCCGATCCCACCGGGTACGGGCGCATCGTGCGCGACGCGTCGGGCACGTTCGCCGCGATCGTCGAGCAGAAGAACGCCTCGCCCGAGCAGCTCGAGATCCGCGAGGTCAACCCGAGCTACTACTGCTTCCGCACGCGCGACCTGTTCCGCGCGCTCGAGCGTGTGGAGCGCAACGAGCTCACCGGCGAGTACTACGTGACGGACGCGCCCTCGTTGCTGATGGACGAGGGCCAGCGGGTGGAGGTCATCGACGCGGTGCCGCCCGAGGACGTGCTGAGCATCAACACGCTCGAGCAGCTCGCCGACGTCGACCGGGTCTTCCGCCAGCGGCAGCAGGGAGCCGGCGCCTGATGGCGACGCTCAACGACGAGCTGAAGATCTTCGCCGGCCGCGGCTCGAAGGAGCTGGCGGGCAAGGTGTGCCAGCACCTGAACATCGCGTTGGGCCGCGCCAAGACCACGTCGTTCCCCGACGGCGAGCTGCTGGTGAAGCTCGAAGAGGACGTCCGCGGGCGCGACTGCTGGGTCATCACCTCGACGTGCGACCCGGTGAATGACAACCTCGTCGAGCTGCTGGTGTTCATCGACTGCCTTCGCCGCGCGAGCGCTCGGCGCGTGTCGATCGTGACGCCCTACTTCGGCTACGCGCGCCAGGACCGCAAGAGCGAGGGACGCACGCCCATCACCGCCAAGCTCGTCGCGAACCTGATCACCTCCGCCGGCGCCGATCGGCTGGTCGCGATCGACCTGCACGCGGCGCAGATCCAGGGCTTCTTCGACATTCCCGTCGATCACCTCTCCGGCTCCGAGGTCTTCGCCGAGCACTTCACGAGCCAGCGCGACGAGCTGGGCGACCTTTGCCTGGTCAGCCCCGACGTGGGCAACGTCAAGGTCGCCGAGGGCATGGCCAGCATCCTCGGCGCCGATCTGGCCATCATCCATAAGCGACGCGTCGGCGCGTCGGAGGTCGAGACCGGGCATCTCATCGGCGATGTCGCGGGCAAGACGGTGCTGATGTACGACGACATGATCTCCACCGCCGGCACGGTGTGTGAGGCCGCTCGGCTGGTCATGGACCAGGGCGCGGAGAAGGTGATCGCCGCGGCGACGCATCCCGTGCTCGTGGGCATGGCGATCGAGCGGCTCGCCGACAGCCCGATCAGCCAGGTCGTCGTGACCGACACGATTCCCAACGGGCTCCGCTGCGAGCCCATCCGCGACAAGCTCGTCGAGCTCAGCGTCGGACCGCTGCTGGGCGAGGCGATCAACCGCATCCACCACGACCGCTCGGTGAGCGCCATGTTCGCGCGCACCGCGGGGGTCAAGCGATAGACCGACGAACGAAACAGGACCGACACACGACCGGCCCACGCGGGACCGGCGCAGATAAGAGGACCGAGCGATGCACGAAGACGCACCAACCCTGACCGCCAAGATCCGCGAGCGCATCGGCTCGCGCTACGCCAAGCGCGTCCGCGACGCCGGCGGCCTCCCCGCCGTGGTCTACGGGCACGGCGAGACCCCCGAGTCCGTCAGCCTCAACGCCAAGGAGGCCCTCGAGCACTTCCACAAGGGCGAGAAGGTCTTCACCCTCGCCATCGAGAGCGACGGCGGCAAGAACAACGAGCAGACTGTCCTCCTCAAGGACCTGCAGTTCGACCACCTCGGCACGAACGTCGTCCATGCCGACTTCGCGCGCGTCGACCTCACCGAGCGCGTCAACACCCGCGCCCACCTCGAGCTCGTCGGCGACGCCCCGGGCCTCAAGCACACCGGCGCGATCCTGATGCAGCCGATCACCGAGCTCGACCTCGAGTGCCAGGTGACCAACCTCCCCGACTCGATCGAGGTGTCCGTCGCCGAGCTCGACGTCGACCACCCGATCCACGCCAAGGACGTCAAGCTGCCCAAGCCCACGATGGTGCTGCTGACCGACCCCGAGGCGATCGTCGCCCAGATCGTCATCCAGACCCACGAGGAAGAGGACGCCACCGCCGAGGGCGGCGAGGTCTCGGCCGCCGGGTCCCCCGAGGTCCTCACCGAGAAGAAGAAGGAGGAGGAAGGCTGATCGCTCCCAGCGATCGGCTGACCCCAAGGTGAAGATGATCGTCGGCCTGGGCAATCCCGGACGCGAGTACGACGGCACCCGGCACAACGCCGGGTTCGCCGTGCTCGATCGCTTGGCGGCGCGTCACGCCGCGGGCGAGCGCGCCAGGTCCAAGTTCCACGCCGCGATCGTCGAGGCCCCGCTGCCCAGCGCCAAGTGCCTGCTTGTGAAGCCCACGACGTTCATGAATCGCAGCGGCCTCACGGTCGGCGAGGCCGTGCGGTTCTACAAGCTCGATGCCGCAAGCGACGTGCTCGTCATCACCGACGATATCGCCCTGCCCGTCGGCACGATCCGTCTCCGCCCCTCGGGCGGGCACGGCGGGCACAACGGGCTGCGCGACATCGAGCGGGCCCTGGGCCACCAGGAGTACGCGCGACTCCGCGTGGGCGTGGGCGCGCCGGGCTCGGGCGCCGAGCAGGTCGGGCACGTGCTCGGCAAGTTCCACCCCGACGAGAAGGCCGACTACGAGACGTCGGTCGATCGCGCCGCCGACGCCACCGAGCGATTCGTCGCCGAGGGCATCGACGCCGCGATGAACGCCTTCAACGTGAAGTCCGGCGGCGGAGGCTTCAAGAAGCCCTCGTTGCCTCCGGCCTCAGCACCCCCGTCCTCACTGTCACAGAACGACACCTCTCCGAGCGCTGGCGACACCGATCCCGGCTGGCTCGGCCAGTAACAGCACACACGCGAACGAGAAACGACTCGAAGTCCAGAACAGGAAAGCACCCATGAGCACCGAGACCCTGACCGCGGACCCGCAGCAAGTCGACGCCCACCGCATCAAGACGTATGAGGCGATGTTCCTCCTGAGCCAGGGCGAGGCCGCCGCGCTCGGCGAGTTCATCGACCATCTCAACGAGATCTTCGCCAAGCACGACATCGAGGTGCTCGCGATGAAGAAGTGGGACGAGCGTCGCCTCGCCTACGAGATCGACAAGCAGAAGCGCGGCGTGTTCATCCTCTGCTACCTCCGATGCCACACCAGCGCTCTTCAGAAGCTCGAGCGCGAGGTGAACCTCTCCGAGCGCATCATGCGTCTGCTCATCACGAAGGGCGATCACCTGACCGTCGAGGAGATGCAGGCCGCCGACGCCCGCGAGGATCTCCAGGTCGAGGCCAAGCTCCGCGCCGAGAAGGCCGCCGCGGGCGAGGAGGAGCGTCGCCAGACCGTCTCGATCGGCGCCCCGAAGCAGGAGCAGCTCGAGGCCAACCCCGCCGCCGCCCCCGCGCCCGAGGGCGCCGCGGCGGCCCCCGCCACGGATGCCCCCGCCCCCGCCGATGCCCCCGCCCCAACCCCCGCCGAGGCCGAAGCGCCCAAGGCCGAGGACCCACCCTCGGCCTGATCGGGCTTTGCGGTACGTTGGTCGAACACACCTGACACGGAGGGCCGAAAATGGCGAGCTTCAACAAGGTCATGCTCATGGGCAACCTGACCCGTGATATCGAGCTCCGCCACGTTGGCGGCAGCAACACCGCGGTCGCCAACATCGGCCTCGCGATCAACCGCACCTACTACGTCGGCGAGGGCGGCAACCGCGAGAAGCGCGACGAGACCACCTTCGTCGACTGCGAGGCCTGGGGACGCCAGGCCGAGGTCATGAGCCAGTACCTCAGCAAGGGTCGCGGCGTCTTCATCGAAGGACGCCTCAAGCTCGACCAGTGGCAGGACAAAGAGGGTGGCAACCGCTCCAAAATGAAGGTCGTCGTCGAGAACTTCCAGTTCGTTGGCGGCCGCGGCGACGGCGATGCCCCTCAATCCGGCCGAGGCGGCGGCAACTACAGCCGCGACAACGCCAACGCGGGTGCCCCACAGGGCGGTGGCGGTGGGGGCGGCGGCGGCGACCCCTACGGCGGCCAGGACATCAGCGAGGACGACATCCCGTTCTGATCCGCCGCGTTCTCGTCATTCACGACGAGGCCCATTGGCTCAGCCTCGTGCTCTGGTACCATCGACCCCTTCGGACCCATTCAGGCCGAAGGAGAGAGACATGTCCAAGACACGAATTGCAAGCGCCATCGGGCTTCTTGCCATCGCTCCAATGGCGATGGCGACGAACATCGCCACGGACTGGACCGGCGTCGCCGGTACAACCGCAACCGGACAACTCGCGGGTGTGAGCGTCACCCTCGACGCCGCCAGCCCCGGGTCGGGCGGGCCCACCATCGTGACGGGGATCGACCTGAGCATCTCTGACTTCTCGGCGGCACCCCTGTCGAGCAGCGAAGAAATGGCCGATTACGGGTTCGACTCGAACTGGACCGCGACCTTCGGCTCGCCCATCGCCAACCCTCGCCTTTACGCCAAGTTCTGGCGAGGTCCGAACAACCTCAACGACCCGCCCCAGTTCGAGTACACCTTCGACCAGCCCTTCACGATTCTCTCGGGCTTCCCGAACGCGACCGTCGCAGGCAACACGCTGTTCCTCCCCAGTGTGAGCTTCCAAGACGGGATTCTGGAGTTCGCCGGCTCGGTTTCGTCGATCGGCGTCATCTCGAACAACGCCAACAGCGGCTCCCGGCAGTTTCTGACATTCGGCACGGTGCCCGCGCCCGCCAGCCTGGCGGTCGGCGTGTTCGCCGGGCTGCTGGCTCGGCGTCGACGCTGAGTCGCGCGGCCTAGGCTTGCCGCTCACAACCCGCACGCCCCGCCGACAGGCCGTCGCGGGGCCAAACGTTGGGGCCGACGATCGCACGCCGATCGCCGGGCTCCTCAACTTTCGAGCGGAAGATCTCCGCCGGAAAGGACAGCGACCCATGGCCACCAAGAACATCCAGCTCCTGCTCGTCGAGAACGTCGACAACCTTGGCATCGTCGGGGACGTCGTCAACGTCCGCCTCGGCTACGCCCGCAACTACCTGCTGCCCCGCGGCCTGGCGACCTCGCCCAGCGACGACCTCCTCAAGGACCTCGCCGCCAAGCGGGCCGAGGCCGAGAAGCAGGTCGCCGCCCTCCGAAAGAACCGCGAGGCGATGATCGCCAAGCTCGAGGGTCTCGAGATCACCATGGAGCGTCCCTGCAACGACCAGGGCATCCTCTACGGCTCGGTCACCCAGCAGGACCTCGCCGAGGCGCTCGAGCAGCTTGGCTACAACGTCAAGCCCCGCGAGATTCGCCTCCCGCACACCATCAAGCGCGTGCAGAGCGACAGCTACGACATCCGCGTCAAGCTCGACCAGGACCTGGAGACCGAGATCAAGCTCTGGGTCGCCGCCGATCGGCACATCGAGGAGGACGAGCGCGAGGAGATGGAGTTCGACAACGAGGGCAACCTCATCGAGAAGCCCAGGAAGGCGCCCGCCGCCGCCAACGGAGACGACGCGGCCAAGCCGGCCGACGCTGCAACATCCGCCCCCGCGCCGGCCGCCGCCGAGGGCTAAGCCAAACAATCCAACGAGTGCGCACCATCACGCCGCGGCCCGTTCAACGGAGCCGCGGCGTTTTCGTTTGGGTCCTGGCGATCAGGCGTGCTACTTGTTCGACTGATTCTGGTTGAGCAGGATGGGTGGGTTGAACTCGGTCACGACGCGGTTGCCCACGACGAATCGTGCGATCTCGACGCCGCGGGTCGGGCGGAAGACCAGCTCGAGCCGCTGGTCGCGGCGCGTGCGCGCCAGCTGCGGCGTCTCGCGCAACGCCCGGATCGGGTTCCCCGGCGTGTACCGCACGTGCAAGATCTCGCGGTCCTCGTACACGTAGCCCAGCGCGTCGTACCGCTGCCCGTTGCTATCGATCAGCGCCGGCGCGCCGAGCCGCTCGGCCGACGCGACGACGCGCCCCAGCAGACTCGTCCGCGTGTCCGCGCCCACATCGAGCTGCACCACGATCGTGTCGGGCGTGACCGCGAACTCGCGCACCTGCAGGGTGCGCTCCAGCCCGCCGCGGCCCACCGCCTCGAGCGGGATCTTCGCCTCGCCGCCCGTGATCTCGTTCTTCGAGCCCAGCGTCAGACCGGAGAAGGTTCCCTTCTGGAGCACCTTGCGCAGGCGCGTCCGCGCCTGAAACTCCGGGATGCTCGTCGGGCCGCGCGAGCTCGCCGAGTCCTGGTCGTTTGCAACCACCTCGGCGTTGTCGTCGATCAGATCGTCCGGAAGGCCGCCGGCGCTGATGCCCACGATCGCGCCCGTGCGCACCTCGCGGTCTCGCGCACGCACGCTGTTGTACGCCTTCTCTTCCGGCAGCGCGTCCACGCGGACGTTCCGCAGGTAGAGCGCCCGGGGCTCCTTGTTGGGTGGCACGAGGAACTCAAAGGCCATTTTGGTCTGCGTGGCGCCGCCAAGCGAGGCGAGGAACACGTCCTTCGCGTCGTAGCGGAAGCGGACGTACTCGACGTCCTTGGCGTCGGACTGCGCGACCGCGGCGATCGGGTACACGTCCTTCGACTCGCCGGTCTGCGGGTTCGTGACGAGCAGCCGAACCTGCCCGGCACCCATGATGACCTGCCCGGTCGTTTCTCGGGCGCTGGCCTCGAAGTCGACGACGTACCCGTGGAGGGACGAGCCGTCTTTGGCGCGCTCGCCGTCGATGTAGGCGACGGTCTGCGCCGCGTCGGTCCAGCCGTCCTCGACGAGGTCGGTCACGGGCCCGCTGACGACGTACGAGCCGCTCACGCGGAAGTCGTCGGCGCGGATGGCGTTGCGTCCGCTGCCGTCGTCGGCGGTCAGACGCATCGCGGCGGGCACGTCGGCCAGGTTGGGGTACCACGCCGCCAGCGGCTCGGGCACCGACAACGCGCCCTGCGAGAGGCGGCTGTACAACCCCGCGACGAGATCGTCGGCCGGCAGGATCAGCGACTTGCTGCGAGCGAGATTCCCGCGGGCGCCCTCATCGGCATAGTTGATGCGGTCGTAGCCGAGCAGCGAGGGAGGCGTTCGCGTGAAGCCGAACGCGAGCACGAGAATGCCAGCGGTCACCACGCCCGACACCAGCCCGCAGAAACCGCCGCCGATGTAGTTGTACATGCCGCTGGTGTTGGCGTTGGCGCGGAGGGTCGCGTCGACCACCGCGCGTAGCAGCGTGAGCGCGATCGCGAACGGGACCGCGAGGCCCACGCCCCAGGCCACGCCCTCGATGAACTGGAAGAACCCCTGCCTCGGCGCCACGCCGAGCACGAACAACGCCGCCGACTCCCACGCCGCAAACGCGATGGCACCCGCGACGATCACGCAGGCCATGTGGAGGAGCGAGGAGAAGAAGCCGCGTGTCGCCCAGAGATAGGCAAGGCCGAGGCTGATCACGATGACGACGAGGCTCATGATCATGGGTCAGGTCTCCGTTTGGTCTGGGCTCGGTTCGGTCTGGGCTCGGTTCAAGGAAACTTGGTTTGGGCCCGCGAAGCCCTCTCCGGATTGGTTCGCTTTGGGGATCGATTCGGGTCCGTGCCAGGCGGGGGAGTCGGGTGAGAGGGTGCAGGGGTGTTGGGATCACGCCTGCGCGGGCTGCGGCTTGGCCGCCTGGGGCTTCTTCGCCGCGCCGCCGCCGGCGGTCACGCGTGTGATCTCTTCGATGCTCGTGACGTTCTCAACCGCCTTGCGGAGCGCGGCCTGCTGGAGGGTCGGGAGCTGCTTCTTTCGGAGCTGTGCCTTGAGCGCCGGGAAGTCGGCGTTGGCGATCAGCTTGCGGTCGTCGCGATCAAGCGGGAACAACTCGAACACGCCGGTCTGTCCCTGGTAGCCCACGCCGCTGCAGACGGGGCAAACCTCCGGCTTGTTCTTGATCATCACCTGCCCGCCCTTTTTGTGGAGCTGCTTGACCTTGTCGGGCGGCAGCCCGAGCTTGGCGAGCATCTCGGGCGAGGGGGCGTAGGGCACGCGGCAGTTCTCGCAGAGCTTGCGCATCAGTCGGCACGCCACCACGCCCCGCAGGCCCTTCGCGGCCTCGGCGGGGTCGCCCACCGCCTTGATCCATAGCTGGATCGCGGGAAGCGCCGCGTCCGCCCGCATCGAGACGTAGGTCCGAGTGCGCTCGTGGTCGGCTCGGGCGATTTCTTGTGCGGTGTCGCCGTCGGGCAGCTCGGCAACGCCCACCACGTCCGGGTCACGCCGAAGCAGCGAACGCAGCACCTTGCTGTACTCTTGCCCATCCTGCGTCGGGTCGAACACGGTCTGGCGCACGCCCTCGATGGTGTCCTGCAGGTCGAGCTCCATGGTCTGCACGTTCGATGTGTACGCGTCGTGCATTTTGACGAGCGTGTAGAGCATGGTGGTGCGGCCATTGTCCGGCGGCGCCGCCAACAGCACCACGCCCTGCCCCTCGTCCACCATCGAACGCAGCGCGTCCTTCTGCGGTGGGTCGAGCAGCCCGAGCTCCTCGGGCGTCCGCTGCACCGCGGCCTGCGGCTCGAACAGGATCGTCATCCGCAAGCTGACGGGCGATCTGTCGCTGGTGCAGTTTGACCAGTCGTCGGCGACG
>JBCAXI010000040.1:0-13350 GCA_038534175.1 Planctomycetota bacterium
AGACGGAGATGCGCTTCGGCGTGCTCAACGAGCTGAGCGTGCGGCCCGTCGGAGGCCAGCGAGACGATTCCGATGGCGTGTTCGTCGTCGCCCGATACCGCTTGCATTCGTTCCCGATCGTGGGACAGGACGCCGCGTCGAACGCCACTCTCCAAGGAAACCCGTTGCCATGAAGTCCACCGATTGGATGGGTCGCGCCTGCTACGCCGCGGCATTCGCGTTCGGACCGGCCGTCGCGATGCTGGCGCCGACACTGCTTGGCGGTGGCGCTCCCGCGTCGGCCGTTGCGGCCACCGCCGGCCCCGACCAGCGGGACCCCGCCGATCTGCCCACACTTCAGCCACTCGTCCTAGATGACCGAGCCCTGCTCGTGCATCAAGCGAGCCTCGATTGTGTCGCGCGGCCGATCGCCGGCAATCCGTTCGCACGCCCGGTGGCGACCCCGATCGCCAAGGCACCCGGCCAACCCGCGATCGATCCCAACACGCCTGCGGAGTCCATCGAACCGCCCGAGCTGCGCCTCGGCACGATCATGCGAGGCCCCTCTGGGGTGTTCGCTGTCATCGACGGACGATTCGTGGGCGTGGGCGCCGAGGTGGCAGACGGCTGGACCGTCGCCGACATCGATCACGCGCTTCGCCAGATCGAGATCGTTCATGCTTCGGGGGCCTCGGCGGCGATCTCGATGCAATCACCCATGCCCGAGTAACGGCGACTCGAATCGCCATCCGTGTGCCGACGAGACTCATGGCGAGGTCGGATTGACCTCTTCCCAGTTGGTGACGCGGTAACCGGTGACACCGTCCTCGGTCACCGTGAGCATCTGTGAGATGGTGGTTGAACCAATGGTCGTCTGCGTCGCGCTCGGCACGACGGATGTGTCGACCACCCCGCTCCTGAACATGACGCGCACGACGTAGGTGCTCGACGCAGTCACGCCGCCGAAGTGCAGCCAGAGCGCCCCGCCACCCGCGAGGCCCCGCGCCCCCCCAACCTCGCGCGACGCGAGCAGGGTGGTCCCGTCCGACGCGAGCAGTTGGACACGCGTGCCCACGCCGGCGACGTTGGTCTTGCCCGCGCCCGCTCCGATGATCCGCACCTTGAGATAGCTCGTGCCGCCCGTCTCGTTGCGGAGCAGGACGGTGTCCGTGTCCTCCGCGACGATCGATAGATCAAGATCTCCATCATTGTCGTAGTCCACAAACGTGGCGTCCTGCGCGTCAAGGCTGATGGCGGCGCCGAGGTCGACCGAATCAAACGTGCCATCGTCGTTGTTGCGGTACAGCACGTTGGGCTCGCCACTCCGGGTGGTGATGTAGAGATCGAGATCGCCATCGTTGTCGTAGTCGCCCCACGCCGAGGACATCTGCGAACTCGTGTCGTCAAGACCCGCGGCGACGCTGACATCCGCGAACGTGCCCGAGTCGTTGCGCAAGAGGTAGCCGCGCTCCCCCGAGTCCAGACGGGGCACGAACAGGTCCATGTCTCCGTCGTTGTCGAAGTCGCCCCACGCCGAGCCGAACTTGTCGTTGTTGCCCGTGACGACCGAGACACCGAGCGACGCGAGCGTGAAGCCGCCGGCGCCGTCCCCAAGAAAGAGCTGTCCACCGTTGTAGTGGTAGAACAGATCGGTGTGTCCGTCGCCGTTCACGTCGGCCGTGGTGACGTAGTCGCCATTGCCGTGGGCACCGGAGACGTGGAAGCCTCTCGCCGAATCGTTGGATCCGGAGAACGCGGGCGGCGCTGATGCGGTGTTGTCTAGCAGCCAGTTGCCGTTCTCGGCCGGCAGCGCCACATCGAGCCAGCCGTCATGATCCAGATCGATTGCCGCGGCGCCCTCGGTGTTGTTTGCCGAGGTGAAGCCGGACGAGCCAGCATCGGTGAATCCACCCAGTCCATCATTGAGATACAGCCGCTCATCGCGGTGGTAGAAGTCCAAATCGCCGTCGTTGTCGAAGTCTCCGAGAGCGCCGCCGCGAGAGAGGGTTCCGCCGCCAAGCGTGGCGAACGCAAACCCGGCGCCCTCGCCAACGTTGCGAATCAGCGAGGAGCCCGCGTTGCCGGTCACGATCGCGTCAAGATCGCCATCGGCGTCCACATCTCCCCAGTGCCAGCCACCCAGCCAGGTCTCGCTCGTAGCCGCGACGACACCAAAGCCAAGCGAGGCCGTCACGTTGACAAAAAGCTGCGCCTCGCCACCCCCACCCTCGAACGCGCCGAGGTCGGCCTCGTCGCCGACAACGCGCGGCGCTCCGGCGAGATCAACCAGCGTCAGCCCGGTCGTTGAGGCGCCCGCGTCGATCGCCGGCGAGGCGTCCGCGACGCGATGGGACGTGTCCAGCTGCGGGTCATCAACCAGCGATGAGCCATCGGGCGTCGCGCCGTCGCAGCCGTGGGCGGCGCCATTCCAGAACAAGCAATGCTCGTCATCGAGCACGCCAGAACTGCTGCGCCGAACCGTTGTGGCCCCATCGCTCTCGACGATCGAGTTTCGGATCGTGAGCGTGCCATTGCTCACACGGATCTGCTCACTGTTCGCGTTGTTCGCAACGGTGAGATGCCATGCCGTCACCACGGGCGACCCGTCGATCATCTCGAGCCCGCGTCCGCCGTTCCCCGCGAGCAGCACGTTGGTCATCGTGACGTTGCCCGCCAGGCTGGCGCCGTACTGCTGGCTGTCCTGCACGCGCACTCGGTGGAACACGCCCTCCATGCCAGACACGACGCGCACGCCCTTCACGCAGCCGATGATGTCGACTTCGAACAGACGCAGGACGCCATCGGTGCACACGGCGCCGTGATCTCCAAAGTCGCGGATCTCACCCCCCGCGAGCGTGAGGGAAGACGAGGATTGGACCTCCACGCCGTCGTCTCCGTCGGGCGAAGAGATCGTGCACTCGAACAGGCCGACTTCCGTGCTCGACGACGTCGCGAGCACGGCGTCCACGCCGCTCGATGGCGTCTCGATCGTGAATCCACGGAATTGCAGGTAGTCGGCGCCATCGAATCGGATCGGGCGACCCGACGAGGGACGCAGCACCACCGCCCCGCTATCGCCGGTGTGGGCGCCGTCGAGGTCGGCGATGACCAGCGTCGGCGTCGACTCGTTCCCCGCGTGCGAGGTGTCGACATTCTCTGAGTACACGCCCCCACCGACGTAGATCACAGAACCCGCGGGCGCGCTGTCCACGGCATAGTCGATGGTCCGCCAGGCGGCGCCAGACGTCTCGCCAGACAACGCGTTGCTGCCCGACGTGCGCACGTAGTACGTCGAGGGGCTCGCGATCGCGTCGACCTCGTCCGACTCGATCGCGCGGTCCCAGACGCGCACGTCATCGATCACACCAAAGTACGCCTCACTCGCACCCGAGGCACCCCCGAACCAGACCGGGCCGGCCGAATCGGCGGCGACCGCCGAGTCGCTCGCCACATCAACGCCGTTGACGTACAGCGTCCTCGAGCCAAGCGTGCCATCCTGCACGACCGCGACGTGGGTCCAGCCGGCTTCGGCGATCGGCCCCACGAGCGACACATCCCCGCCTGCGAACCACCGATCCGCCGAGTCGATCCACAGCCCCCACGCACGATCAACGCCGCTCGCCTTAGTCACGACGCCGCGCGTGCCACCCGCGCCCAGCGCGGGCAGATACACCCAGACCGACACGCTGTAGCTCTCGTTGACGTCGAATCGAAGATCGGCGTCGTCCGCGACGGAGACCACGCCTCCATCAAACGCAACCCCGGTACCGGTGCGGCCCGCGGGCGTCCAGACGGCGCCCTGCGTCAGCATGCCGTGCCGAACAGCGCCCGACGTGTCCGGCGCCGTGGGGCCGACAATCTCATCTAGCCGCCACCATCCGATCGGCGGCGTCTGACTTCCCGAGCCCGAGCCGAACTCGAACGAGCCGATATCCCACGCACCGCCCGCCGGACGAGCCGAGCCGGTGTAGTCGACCGACGCCCACGCGGCGGCGTCCATCCCGGCGTCGATCGCGGGCGAGCCCGCATCGAGGGAGTAGTCGCCGCCACCCACGAAGAGCGGATCCGCTTGCAGCTCGGTCCCATGGGCGGACGTGCCATTGAACACCGTCCCACGGATGTCATGGAAGAGATTGTGCGTGTGGGTCACGGTCGAGGAGTTGCGCCGAGCGATGCCATCGTCGACCACGTCGCTGAAGATGCAGTTGTGCACGATCGCGCTGCCACCGACGAGATCCACCCCGTCGTCACCGCCACCCACGAGGGTGGTGCTGATGAGCGTGAGCTCGCAGGTCGAGCACTGGGAGACGAACGCATCGCCATAGATGTTGGTCGCGAGGCTCGCGACGATCTGGGCGTCGCCGTTGTCCAGCCGGACGGCGTGCCGGCAGTCGTCGATGCGCACACGCAGCAGCTCAACCTCGCCACCATTAATCACCCGAACGCCCATGCCCGAGCTGGAGCTGGCGTTCTGAATCGTGCACATCTGGAATCGCACGTCCGTCGCCGAGTCGACCTCGACCACGTGTCCGCTGCCACCCGCGTCGATCGTGAACGAGCGGAACGTCCAGGCGTCGCGCTGCGTCGTGATCACCGTTCCCGTGTGCTGTAGCGTCACGGAGCCGGCGTCGCCGGTCTGCACGCCCGTGGTATCGGCGATGAGGGTGATGCGGGCGCCGGTGGTCCCGTCTTGCGCGGGACTGATGGCTCCGGCGTACACGCCGGCGCCGACGTACACCGTGGCGCCGGCAGAGACGGTCTGTGCCGCGTGCGACACGGTGCGCCAGGCGCTCGCCGGAGACGCGCCGGAGTTGCTGTCGTCACCGGTGGCGCGGACAAATCGGGTGGTCTGCGCCAGAGAGGCTGAGGTGACGAGGCCCATCGCGACGAACGCCGCGACGTTCCGGAGTGCTGGCAGGATGTGCATGGCGGCTCCTCAGATTGAGACATTCAGGGCGGCGACAGGTGCGCGCCGGAGATGACCTCGCGCGTGATGCCCGGGCCCTCCCACGCAACCGAGAGGTGGTCGTCGCCCGTGGCGTCCACCGCGATGGCATAGATGAAGTACCGACGATCCGCCACGAGCGCAATCGGGATCGACTCCTGCTGGGTGTACTTGTCCCACTCCTGCGGGCTCGTGTCGCCCGGCACGTGGGCGATCCGAGTCGTGTTGCTCTCGCCCTCGTCGGTGCTCAGCCAGAGCTCGCCGTGATCGTCGGACGCGATCCAGAACGTGTACGAGCCCGTCGTCGGCGGGACGAGGCAGCCGATCACCCGGATCCCGTACCCGTCCGCCACGTTGGGCGTCGTGGCGAAGCTCGTCAGAATCGAGACCTCGTCGGGCTGGTCGGGGTACGCCGGGTCGGCGGTGAGTCGCGTGATCGACACGCCGCTCCCCGACAGGTTCCACCACGTCTCGGCGTGGATGTATCCGCCCAGCCCATCGCCCGGCACGACCGTGGCCTCGATCGATCGACGTGCGGTGGACGCGACGCCCGTGGAGCGGAGCACCTCGATGGCGCCGGTGCTCTCGCGCGTCACGACCACACGCGCCGTGCCCACGACGGGGTCGGTCGAGTCGTCGCCGTCGTCCGAGATCGAGCCCACGCCGCCGTCGCCGTCCTCGTCAACGCCGAGGACAAGCTCCCGCATCGCGAGCTCTCGCCCGGCCTCGGCCGCATAGAACGCCTCCAACGTGTCGGACCTCGCTTCGGCGAGCGCCGATTGGCGACTGACGATCGTCGAGATGCCGATCGCCATGCCGCCGACCACGAGGAACATCAAGACCGCCGCCACGCCCGCGGCCCCCCGTTTTTGATGGGATCGCCGCGCGGATTCCGCGTGTAGGGCGAGGAGAGTGAACGCAACCAGTCGACGAGGCATGCCCGGGGACATCGGACCAGCCGGCCCGGGCGTGGAACGGAACCGACGCGATTCTTGGCAACGCCGAGCACCGCCCGGTTTCGCTGTCTCGGCACGTCCGAGAAGGCTGCCTCGGCGCCGGCTGCGTTGTTTCAAACGGCCCAAGTTTTGTTAGGATTCGGTTTAGTTGAGGGCAGGCGACTCGCACAGGCCTTTCCGATGGGCAAAGACGCTCTAGCTTGTCATTTACATCCTGTAGGATTCCTTGCCCTTTTTAGGTGGCTGCGATACGTTCGTGGAGCGTGGAATAGGATTTATCCCTCATCACGGGGGTTCCGCGCAGAGAGAGTGTACAACCGCCCCAGATCGGGTGGACATGTAAAGAGGTGTTTGATGTCGCAAGAGACGCGCCGCGATCTGCTGTCGGTCCTGATCCGACGGGCCGGAACCGCCACCACCCGCGTGATTGCGGACTTTTCCAGCGAGCGCCAGTTGCTGGAATCGCTCGAGCAGCGCATGTTCCTCTCGGCCGACTTCCCCGGTGCCTCCGTGGAGCTCGAGAACCAGTCCGTGCTGTCGGTGGTCTACGCCGACTTCGACGGCGATAGCTTCCTCGACGCGGCGGTCACGCTCGAGCAGGACAACACCTCCACCGGCCGCGTGATCGTCCTCAAGGGTCGCGGGGACACCTCGTTCGGCGAGCAGCTCAGCAACCAGACGGTGCCGGGCTCGAACGCGAACGAGCTGGTCGTCGAGGACTTCAACAACGACGGCACGCCCGACCTGGCCGCGGTCGCCGACGACTTCATCGCGGTCGCGTTGAACAACGGCGACGGAAGCTTCGGCTCCTGGATCATCGGAGGCCAGGGCGACGACGACGATCGCCGCTCGCACGACGATGACGACGATGACGATGACGACCGCGGCGTCCGTCGCGGTCGCTCGATCGCGGTTGGGGAGCTAAACGGCGATGGCAACCAGGATCTGGTTGTCGGCGACGGCTACGGCGATCTGACGGTCTTCATCGGCAATGGCGACGGCACCTTCGAGCAAGGTGAGACCTACAACGCGAACAACTCGAGCAACAGCAGCATCGCCGAGATCCGCGATGTCGAGCTCGCCGACTTCGATGAGGACGGCGTCCTCGACATCATCGCCGTCACCGGAAAGGACAGCGCGAGCAACAACTCGCAGAAGAGCAAGATCTCCACGTGGACCGGCAACGGCGACGGCACGTTCACCTTCCACTGCGATTTCCGCACGCCCGATCGCCCCGTCGACGTCGAGTACGTCGACATCGATGGCAACGGTTTCGGCGACATCGTGGTGCTCAATGATCCCAACCCAGATCGCGTCGACCAGCAGCTCACCGTGTTCCGCGGCTTCGATGGCGATGGCTTCGATGGCGGACAGACCATCGACAAGGGCATCCTCCCGCGCGGTGCCTCGCTCGCGCACGGCAATCTCGATAACGGCCCCATCGAGGAGCTCGTCGTCGGTGACGGCTACGGCCAGGTCGTCGTGCTCGACCAATTCAACGCCAGCACGGGCGAGTTCGGGCAGATCGAGCGATTCCGCGTCGGCGAGCGAGCCAACGACACCGAGTTGGCCGACCTCGACAACGACGGCCTCCTCGACGTCTTGATCGGCGACGGCTACGGCGATCTGGTCGCCCTCCGCGGCGCCGGTGACAGCCAGTTCATCGATCGCCTCGAGTTCCCGGGCGCCGACGTGCCCGAGAAGCACGTCGACGCCTACACGCTCGCGCAGGGCGACTTCGATGGCGACGGCGACGTGGACATCTTCGTTCCCGGCAACTCCATCGAGGAGGGCTACGTCCTTCTCAACGACGGAAACGCCGACTTCACCGCAACCGAGTCATTCACCGTCGGCCGCGCGATCCTGCGTGCCGTCGCGGGCGATCTCAACAATGACGGCTTCGACGACGTCGTGCTCTCTGCGGAGAAGACGCGCGTCGACGGCGGCAAGGGCGCCGTGGAGGTGTACCTCAGCAACGGCGACGGCACGTTCACCCGCGAGCTCTACGCGTTGGCCGGTGCCACCACGGTCGCGCTGGGCGACTTCGATGGCGATGGCGATCTCGACATCGCCGCGGGCGACCAGGGGCGCAACCGGGTCTTCCTGTTCGCCAACAACGGCTTTGGCTCGTTCGGCTCGCCCGGGCAGGCCAGCACGGGCGACGGGCTGTTCAACCACATCGCCGCGGGCGACGTCAACAACGACGGCCGCGACGACGTGGTCTTCACGCGGAACGACAATAAGTTCGATGTGCTGCTCGGCCAGTCCACCGGACTGCTGGTCAACCCGAACGAGATCACCACCGGCCTCATCGGCGACGAAGCGAACGACGTCGTGCTCGCCGACCTGAACGACGACGGCAACCTCGACATCATCGGGGCCTCCGGCTGGCGCGACCGCGTCGAGGTGCTCCTCGGCAACGGCGACGGCACCTTCAGCCCCACTCCCATCCTCTCCAAGCAGATCGATCGCGAGGTCGACTCGATCGCAACCGGCGACTTCAACAACGATGGCAACCTCGACGTCGCCCTCGCCGGCGACGGCTACGGTGACCTGATCGTCCTCTACGGCGACGGCACCGGCGCGCTCGATGAGGAGCAGCGCTTCGTCGTGACCGACCTCGGCGACGGCTACGGCGACGTGCTCGTCGCCGACTACAACGGCGACGGCGCGGACGACGTGGCCGTCTCGATCTTCGAGACCCCGCGATGGGAGCTCATCCCGCTCCAAGACGTCAACGTCCTGCTAAACCAGAACGCCTCGGCGGCGCCCGACCTCGACCTCGGCGACGGCGACACGCTCGATTACGTCGAGAACGACGACGCCCGCCAGCTGCTGCCCACGGCGACCGTGACCGGCGGCGAGGCCGACCGCGTCGAGATCACCTTCACCGCCAACTACGTGATGGACGAGGACCTGCTGTCCTTCACGCCGCTGCTCGGCATCACGGGATCGTTCGATGGCGCGACCGGGGTGCTGACGCTCATGGGCGCCGCCAGCGTCGACGCGTACCAGTCCGCGCTGCGCAACATCAACTACACGAACCCGAGCGACGATCCCTCCGCGGCGACGCGCACGCTGAGCGTCACAATCTTCAACGGGACCGAGAGCGACACCGCGATAGCGACGATCAACGTCATGCCCGTGAACGACGCCCCGGTGCTGACGCCCGTGGCCTCCAACGGCGGCGACTACACCGAGAACGATCCCGCCACGTCGGTCAACCCGACCCTGACCATCAGCGACGCGGACAGCGACGTGCTCACCAGCGCGACCGTGATCATCGGCAACTACGTCGCGGGCCAGGACTTCCTGCGCTTCGGCTCAGCCCCTGGCCTCGGCGCGAACTTCGACGTCGATTCGGGCGAGCTCACCATCACCGGTGTCGCGACGCTCGCGACGTACCAGAGCTTCCTCCGCGACGTCGGGTATGAAAACACCAGCGAGGATCCGACCGGCGGCGAGCGCACGTTCACCTTTGTCGTGACCGATGACCAGGACGCAAGCTCCAACAACTCCACGATCTCGCTCGATGTGATTCCCGTGAACGATCTGCCCGAGATCGATCCCGACGGCGACGACGGGCCGTCCGACCCCGCGGGTCCGATGGATCCGAACGATCCGACCAACCCGGGTGACCCGGTCCGATTCACCGGCTTCACCTACACCGAGAACGACCCGGCGACGCCGGTGCTGCCCAACGTGTCGATCGCCGACCCCGACGGCGGCACGCTCGCCTCGGCCACCGTCAGCGTGACCTCCGGCTTCGACGCCGCGCAGGACGTGCTGAATTGGGATACCGATCTCGCCGCGATGCTGGGCGTCTCGGTGAGCGTCCTCAACGATGGCGCCACGCTCCAGTTCGATGGCGTCGCCGACATCAGCGACTACGACGCGTTGCTCGCCTCGATCACGTACGAGAACACCTCGAACGCGCCGACGACACAGGATCGCGATGTGACGTTCTCCGTCAGCGACGGCCTCAACGAGAGCCGTCGGGTGGTCACCGCGATCGAGGTCGCGCCGATCAACGATCTGCCCATCGTCGACCCCGCCGATCGCGTCTTCACCGAGGACGACGCCCCGCTGCTGCTAACCCCGGGCCTGAACATCAGCGATGTGGACGACACGCAGCTCGCGTTCGCGACGATCACCATCGTCTCAAGCTACATGTCGAGCGAGGACCAGCTTCTCTGGGATACCGATCTCGCCGACAGCCTCGGCCTGACGGTGAGCCTGACGGAGATCATGGGCGGCACGCAGCTGCAGCTCCGCATCGAAGGCATGTCGGATATCGAGAACTATGAGTCTCTGATCCGCACCGTGGCCTACTTCAACCCGAGCCAGGACCCGAGCGACGCCCGCCGGGTGCTTGAGTACGTCGTCAACGACGGCGAGGACAGCAGTGCGCCGTTCCCGCTCAACCTCGACGTGGTCCCGGTGAACGACCCGGTGGATATCGACCCCGACGGCCCGGATGACCCCGGCCCCGGTGATCCGGACGATCCCAATGACGGCGATCCGTCCGACGACGATCTCGACACCATCGTGTTCACCGAGAACGACCCGGCCGTGGACCTGTTCCCGGCGCTCACGCTGAGCGATCCGGATAACGCCGAACTCGCGTCGGCCACCCTGACCATCGGCGGGTGGACGCCCGGCGAGGACGTGTTCGGCTTCGACAACCTGCTCGCCGACGCGCTCTTCTTGGACGTGACGCAGCAGCTCACCGGCGACGGGCTCGTGGTGACGCTGTCCGCCGAGACCGGCATGGCGCCGCTCGAGGCGTTCCAGTCCGTGCTCCGCACGTTCTCGTATGTCAACAACAGTGATGATCCGTCCGACGCTGATCGCTCGGCCTCGCTGGTCGTGAACGACGGGACGGAGGACAGCGCGCCCGCCGGCCGCACGATCCAGATCGTGCCGGTCAACGACGCACCGGTCGTCGACGCCGACGCGCTTGTCGACTACACCGAGAACGACCCCGCGACCATCATCAGCAACACCCTCGACATCTCCGACGTCGACGGCGACACCATCGCCTCCGCGACCGTGCTCATCGCCAGCGGCTTCGCCGCGGGCGAGGACGTGCTCGGCTGGGACACGGCGCTCGCCGATGCCCTCGGCGTGAGCGTCAGTGTGACCGACGCCGGCGCCGGCCTGCTCTTCACGGGCGTCCGCAGCCTCGAGGATTACGAGGCGTTGCTCCGCTCGGTCCGCTACGAGAACACCAGCGAGGATCCCTCCGAGGTCGATCGCCGCGTTGACTTCACCGTCAACGACGGCGCCGACGACAGCGACATCGACTCGACCACCATCCGCGTGATGGCCGAGAATGACGCGCCTGACATCGATCCGGATGGTCCGGAAGACCCCGGCCCCGGCGACCCCGATGACCCGAACGACGGCGATCCGTCCGACAACGACCTCGACACCATCATCTTCACCGAGAACGACCCCGCGGTCGATCTGTTCCCCGCGATCGTGCTGAGCGATGACGACGGCAGCACCCTGGCGTTCGCCAAGCTCACCATCGATGGCTGGATTGAGGGCGAGGATGTCTTTGCCTTTGACATGGCCCTCGCCGACGCGTCGGGCCTCATGGTCTCGACCATGGTGATGGACGGCACCCTCATGGTGACCGTCGAGCCGAGCGCTGGCGATGACGCGGACATCGCGGCCTTCGAGGGCCTCATCCGCACGTTCAGCTACGTGAACACCAGCGAGGATCCGTCCGACGACGACCGCCAGGCGAGCCTCGTGATCAACGACGGCCAACTCAACAGCGCGCCGGCCGAGCGCACGATCGAGGTCGTGCCGGTCAACGACCCCGCGATGATCGACGTCGCCGAGACGCTCGACTACACCGAGAACGATCCCGCGACACCTATCAGCCCGATGCTGACGATCGACGATGTCGACGGCGACACCCTCGCCGGCGCCAAGGTCGTCATCGCCGAGGGCTTCGTGCCGAGCGAGGACGTCCTGAGCTGGGACGCCCAACTCGCGATGGACCTGGGTATCGACGTCATGGTCATCGACGGCGGTGCCGGCCTGATGTTCTCCGGCGAGGCGAGTCTCGACGACTACGAGGCGCTGCTCCGCACCGTCGCCTACGCCAACACCAGCGACGACCCGAGCGAGGCGCCGCGCCGTATCGACTTCACAGTCAACGATGGCGAGAACAACAGCCCGGTCGACTCCACGACCGTTAACGTGATGGCCGAGAACGACGCGCCGGACATCGACCCCGATGGTCCGGAGGATCCCGGCCCCGGCGATCCCGATGATCCCAACGACGGTGATCCCGCCGACGACGACCTCGACACCATCGTCTTCACCGAGAACGACCCCGCGGTCGGGCTCTTCCCCGCGATCGCCCTGAGCGACGACGACGGCGACACCCTCGCCAGCGCCACGCTCACCATCGACGGCTGGGTGGACGCCGAGGACATCTTCGGCTTCGACGGCGCACTGGCCACCTCGCTCGGCCTCATGGTCACGCCCTCGAGCATGGGCGGCGTGCTCACGGTCACCGTGACGCCCGCCTCCGGCGACGCCGCGGATCTCGACGCCTTCGAGGCGCTCCTGCGCACATTCACCTACGTGAACAACAGCGACGATCCGGCGCTCAACGATCGCGTGGCCTCGCTGGTCATCAGCGATGGTGACGCGACGAGCGGCCCGGTCGGACGCACGATCGAGATCGAGCCCGTCAACGACGCGCCCGAGATCGATGTGGACGCCTCGCTGCTCTTCCCCGAGAACAACGACCCGCTGGCGGTCAGCCCGACGCTGGCGATCAGCGACGTCGACAACGACACGCTCGCCTCGGCGACCGTGCTCATCGCGTCCGGCTTCAACGCCGACGAGGACGTCCTCGCTTGGAACACCGCCCTGGCGAGCAACCTGGGCATCATGGTTTCCGTCACCAGCGGCGGTGCAGGCCTCGCGCTCTCGGGCGTCGCAGAGCTCGCCGACTACGAGGCACTGCTCCGCAGTGTGACGTACCAGAACACCAGCGACGATCCGTCCGATGCCGATCGACGCGTGGACTTCACCGTCAACGACGGCACGGACGACAGCGCGGCCGAGTCCACGCTCATCACGATCGTGCCCGAGAACGACGCGCCCGAGATCGATCCCGATGGTCCGGAGGATCCCGGCCCCGGCGATCCCGATGATCCCAACGACGGCGATCCCGCCGACAACGACCTCGACACCATCGTCTTCACCGAGAACGACCCCGCCGTGGACCTCTTCCCGGCGCTGACACTCTCTGACCGCGACGGCGACACCCTCGCCTCCGCCACGCTCACCATTGCCGGCTGGCTGCCGACGGAGGACCTCTTCGGCTTCGACAACCTGCTGGCCGACGCGCTCACGCTCGACGTGGCCCAGCAGCTCACGGCCGACGGGCTCGTGATCACCGTGACCGGCCAGTCCGGCGACGCTCCGATCGGCAGCCAG
>JBCAXI010000041.1:0-13346 GCA_038534175.1 Planctomycetota bacterium
CGGTCATGGGGTAGCGCCAGCCCACCAGCGCCACGTCGGTCTCGAACTCCGCGTCGATCGTCACGCCGAACGCGTCCTGGGTGTAGTCGGCGAACTTCTCGGCCGTGTCGCAAACCAGCTCGGGCGCGAAGTCTTGCTCGAGGCTCGCGTAGATCGCGGTGGTGTCGGGGCGTTCGAGCTGGGCGGCGGACCACTGCATGTAGCCGAAGCCACCGGCGACGATCGCGAGCGCCGCGGCATACGCGAGCGTGCGCAGCCGCAGGCCGCCGCGCTTGGCGTCCTCACGCTGGAACGAGATCGGCGCGGGCGGCGCTTCCTCTTCGTAGAACGGCTTGGCCTCGCCCTCGATCAGCCCGAGCAACTCCATCCGAGCGCGCAGCCGCGCGTCGCCCGCCAGCTCGGCCTCGAAGGCCGATCGCGCCTCGGCGTCGAGCTCGTCGTCTACGTAGGCGAAGAGCCGTGCGTCGCGCTCGTCGATCACGAGGTCGTCATCGGGCGTTGTCGGTTTGGCGGGAAGGTCGTCGGTCATGCTTCGGTCTCGTGTTCTCGGTCCGTCTCCAGTGTGTCGAGCAATCGCTTCCGCGCACGGTGCACGTGACTTCGAGCGGTCGCCTCGGGCAGATCCAGGATCGCGGCGATCTCTCGGTACGAGAGCCCCGCGCCCGATTTGAGCAAGAAGCACGCTCGCTCACGAGGTCCGAGCGCCTCGATCGCGTTGCGAATCTTTTTCGGAAACGTTGATGGGATCTCGACTTCTGGCGCCCCATCGCCCGGACGCACACCCAGCTCCGCCGGCGACTCGGACGTGCCCGCCACGTCCGGCCTCGCGACCGACCGCTGGCGATCCGACCGGCGCCGCTCCCCACGCCGATGGTTCCGCGCCACCCCGCGCACGATCGCGGCCATCCACGCCTTGAAGTCCGTCCCCGCCTCGAACCGGTCGAGCCGCTCGAGCGCCACGATCGAGGCCTGCTGCACCACGTCGTCGGCGTCGGACCGCCCCACCTCGACCGACGCCACCAGACGCAACGCCGGGTAGGCCTCGTCGAACAGGCGCCCGTACGACTCCCGGTCCAGGGTCTGGGCCTGTCCCGGCGGCGGGCCGGCGAGACGCTCGGTTGGCTCGGGCGATCGACGCAAGACGTCCTCCGGGAGGGGTGCTGACAGTATCGCGTCAGACTGGGCAAGCACCCGCCCCATTCCCTTCCCCATTCTCAAACGAAACAAATTCTGGCTTTTCCGCAACGGATCGCGATTCGTCGGGCATCGTCAGGGTTGGGATAGACGTTCCGCAGTGTCGCGGGCGACCATCGTGGGTGGCGCCCCCCAGCACGTGGTCCGCGATCTGACCACGCGGACGCGTGAGAAAGAGAGTTGCACATGCACCGTTCACTCGCACGCGCGGGCGGCGCCCTGTTGGTCGCCGCCGCGATCGCCACCTCCGCCTCGGCCACGGTCGTGCACGACGAGGGCGTCGATGGCGACCTCTCGACCGACCCCGCCGTCCCCACGCCGCTGGCCTTTGCCGTCGGCACGAACACCGTGACCGGCTCCATGTCGGCGCCCAGCGACACCCGCGACTACTTCACGTTCACCGTCGGCGCGGGCCAGAGCCTCAACGGCATTTTCCTCATCGACTACACCGACCTCGACATCGGGGGCAACGGCAACCGCGGGTTCATCCATATCGACGACGGCGCCACCAGCGTCATCCCCTCCGGCGCCACCGCGGGCGACTTCCTCGGAGGCTCCCACCTCGATCGCGGCGTCTTCCCCGACGCCGCGACCAACGTGCTCACCACGCTCGCCGCGGCCCCCCAGGGCGGCGTCGGCTTCGTCGCCCCCCTCGGCCCGGGCACGTACACCATCAACGTCCAGCAGACCGGCCCCCAGAACACCGGCTACACGCTCGACTTCCAGTTCGTCCCCAGCCCCGGCGCCCTCGCGGCGATCGGCGCGGGCGGCCTGCTTGCACTCCGCCGGCGTCGCTGAACAACCTCACACGATCACCACGCCAACGCGGCGCCCATCGGTCTCCATCCGATCGGCGCCGCGCTTCTCATCACTGACACGGGCCGGCGCCCGACCAGTTGGCCAGGAAGCACGAGAAATCGGCGAGCGTGACCACGCCGTCCGTGGTGCCAGAGTGCGTCTCGCACACGTCGAACATCGTGATGTCGGCAGCCGGACTACCGGCCGACCACAAGTTCAGATAGAAGCTGAAATCACTCAGCGTCACCACACCGTCTGGCACGCCATTCGTTGTGCCGTCCGTGGTGACATCGGCGACCGGGCAGTACTGCATGCCTCCCTGTATGACCACGACCGTGAAGCTCAGTGGTCGCGTTGTGTCCGCGGAGGGTGACGTGGCAACGTCGCTCAAGAGGCTCGCGGTTGGCGTCAAGCGATAGTTCACGCCTGGCTCAAAGAACGCCATCGAGATCGGGCGGACCTCAACCACGTTTGGATCCGTGCCCGACGGATCGATGACCGTCTCAAACATCGAACTGACATCTACGTAATCATCTTCGTCGTCCGAACTCGCCGCACGACACTCCACTGAGAAGAGGTCACCCGCGCCAGCCCCCGGTGCCGCCTCTACGGGGCCATACATGCGTACGACGGCCTCGGTCAGTGGCCCGCCGACCGCGGCGTCGTAGGTCGCACCCTCCGCCGGGCTGCACGCCTCGCGGTGGATGCTGAACGGCACGAGCCCGACCGAGCCGCCGCCGATGGTCGAGGGCAGGTCGGGATACGTCGGCGAGGTGAGGACGACGTCGTTGGCCGGCGCGTCGCCGGTGAGGCGCACCTGCCCGCCCCAGGCCCCGCCGGTGTCGGCCTCGTTGATAATGACCTGCCCGATCAGGCCGAAATCAAACGGATCCGTCGGGTCGTTGGCGATGATGATCTCGGAGCCCGAGGTGAGCGAGCCGCCCACCACCACCTGCCCGACGAGCGGGTTGGAGTTGAGCCCGTCGTATAGCTCCAGCGAGCCCGTGAGATCGGCGCCCACGGCGAACAACCCCGTGCGGCTGCCCGAGACGTTGGCGTGCAAGTCCCCGTCGATCGTGATGTTGAGGAGAAAGGCCGACGGGTCCCCGACCTCCGTGCCAATGGTCCACGTCGCGGGCGTTTCGGGGGCCGAGGCGTCGCCCAGCTTGTTGTAGACCGAGCCGGCGATCGTGGTCAGACCCAGGTTGCTGTCGCCCTCGATGTTCGCGTTGAAGTCGCCGCCAACGTCCAACTCCTGCAGTTGACCAAGCCCGTACTCGATGGTCGCGGGCACGAACTCCCAAGCGGAGGATCCGGCGACGGAGGTCACGCCGAAGTCACCCCCACATTCAACCACCACGATTCCAGCACCGGCTTGAATGACGCCACCTGATCCGTTCTCGCCACCAAATACGCCACACTCGACACGTGTGATGGAGCCTCCTGCCATAACAGTGCCCAAGAGTCGTCCGTCGAATCCAGACGCGAGATCAGGAATGACTTCGACATTTCCGATGCTTCCTGATTGCTTTGCTTCCACACTTCCAGTCAGTTCATTGCACCGTATCAACTGAATGTTTGAGGTCTCTGACACGACGCCGCCGTCGATCACGACCGCCTCAACTGCAATTACGTTAAAGTCGGATCCCGGGCCCCCAGTGTTTGTATTCGAAATTCCTTCGATCCGATCAGCACTGACTCGCCCGACCCGATAGGCACTGAATGGACCAATTCGATCAACAAGGTGCGCCTGCACCGATACCTGCGGCACACCTCCATTTCTGAATTGAAACCCCTCTGTCCATTCCTTGGCGCCTGCAGGTTGCGCGATCGCAGGAACAAAACCGACATTGGACGACGACACGATGACCCGAACATCCTGGCCACTCGTCGCGTCCTCAATGATGATCCGACGGATCACATCTTGTGTGGGGTTATCAGAACGAATCCAATACTCGCCACTCAACGTGTCGTCGATGATGATGTCGCGAACACGGTCACCAGGCAACGTAAGGACAAATGACCGCAGGTCCCAGTTGCTAGCAGGTGTCGCACGGAAGAACACATCAAACGACGCTCTTGCTTGTTGCACAACTGCTACGCTCACAAAGAGTGCACATGCGATCGATCGCATAAGAATCATTACGATCTCCTTCTCCTATGAAGACAAACCGATGAACAAACGAGTGCAACTAAACACTGCGATCCTGTCGCGGGTACAACCGTCGCAATTCTGAAGCTGCCACGCTGTGACGTTGGTGTTCCAGCGCCAAATGCCCAAGCCAGATCATTGAATTCGTCAGGGGCGATTCCGTGACTCGACTGCTTGAACTGTCGCCCAAAGAAACGCCCACGAAAGTCAAGGGCTGGCTCTTCTGTCCACTCTCCTGATCCCCCCAGCACATCCAGCAGCCCCCACGGCGAGACCGACTCGGGGTACGCCCCCACACCGATGTAGTCGCTGAACAGCACGCCGAGTTCCGTCGGGTCCAGGCCCTGGGCCGAGTCGCCCTCGCCCGGCAGGCCCGGCACGGGCAGCTCGTCCGAGCGGTGCCCGTAGGCCCACCAGCCGGGCACGGGGGCGCCCGTCTCGTCGGTCGACTTGGCCGGGTCGTAGTGCGCGGCCTTTAGGTACTCATCGAGCGTGGGGATCCAGAATCGCGCGTCGGGGTGGTGGGTGAGCTGGTCGCTGAGCCCGCCCTCGGGCGCGAAGCCGAACGTCGACACGTCGTACGCCCCGTCCATCAGCGCCGCCGGGTCGCTGCTCATGCCGTTGTGCAGCCAGTTGCAGTACATCGCGGCCTGGCGCCAGGAGATGCCGATGTTCTCGAGCGCGGGGTTGGGGCGCTCGGGCACCGTCGGCACGAGCTCGTACCGATTGCCCGGCCCGTTGTAGAACAGCTCCCGCCGCGCCCCCCAACCCAGGGGGCGGAGCAGGTCGTCGAGCTCGTCGCTCTGGGTGGAGAAGGTCTGGACGAAGTCGAACCACTGGGCCGTGTGGACCTCCTCCTTGGAGATTCGGTAGGCGTAGCCGACCGACCCGCGGCCGGCGTTGACGCCGAACTCGCCCCCGTCGTACGCGATGTTGTCGAGATCGCCGACGGTGGCCCAGGTGAGCCCGTCCTGGGCCGACGCCGACGTACTCGCCAGCCCGCCCACGCCAAAGGCGCCGATCATGCCGATCGCCGCCCACGTCCTGATGGTCTCTGCGCGCATGGGATGCCTCCCGCCGCCCTGCCCCACTTCAACATGCGCCCGATAACCCGCCCGACCAGCCAGATCGGCCTGACATGTGACGCGGTGGCGACAGAGCGCGCGGGCGTGCGTCGATACCCTTCGGTCATGAAGCACCGCGCCCTGATCGCCGCCGCACTGGCCTTGTCCGCGTCCGTTTCGCTCGCCGAGCCGCCCCCGCCCGGGGAGGGCGAGCACGCAGTGGAGGACGCGGTCGAGACGACGGTTCGCCGCGCGGCCGAGGGCGTCTCGCCCCGCTCGCTCAAGTCGTACGTCGACCATCTCGCCTCGTACACCACGCGTCACACGCTCTCGCGCCTCGGCCCGCGGGCGGGCGAGATCGGCGAGGCCCGCAACTGGATCGAGACGACCTTCGAGCGCGCCACCCGCGGCGGGCGCCGCGACGGCGTGCTCCGCGCGACCATCACGCAGGAGCCGCACACGATCGAGCCCGATGGCAAGCGCTTCCTCGAGCGCATCGAGATCCGCAACGTCGTCTGCGTGATTCCCGGGTCGATGCCCGAGGCGGTCGAGCGCCGGTACTACGCGATCGCGCACTACGACTCGCGGGCGAGCCTGCCGATGGACGCCACGTCGGCCGCGCCGGGCGCCAACGACGACGCCTCGGGCGTCGCGGTGCTGCTGGAGCTGGCGCGGGTGCTGGCGCGCGAGCGGCTGGACTCCACGATCATTCTCATGGCGACCGCGGGCGAGGAGCAGGGCCTCTTCGGCGCGCGCGGGCACGCCGAGGCGCTCGGACGCGGGGGCTACGACATCCGCGCCGTGCTGAACAATGACACCGTCGGCGACCCGACCGGCCCGGGCGGTCGCTCGGCGCCGACCGAGATCCGCATCTTCAGCGAGGGCCTGCCCGCCGCGCTGTTCAAGGACGAGGAGCGGCTCGGCACAGGCGTGCGCGCCCTGCGCCGCTACGCGAGCGAGAGCGACAGCCCGAGCCGTCAGCTCGCGCGGTACATCGCCGAGGTCGCCGAGCGCCACTCGTGGCTGCCGGTCAAGCCGCGGCTGGTCTTCCGCCCCGATCGCTACCTGCGCGGGGGCGACCACACCGCGTTCAACGAGCAGGGCTTCGCGGCGGTGCGCCTCACCGAGGTCTACGAGCACTACGACCGCCAGCACCAGGACGTGCGCGAGGAGAACGGGCGGATGTTCGGCGACACGCCCGACCACGTGGACCCGATCTACCTCGCCGGCGTCGCGCAGCTCAACGCCGCCACGCTGATCCACCTGGCCAACGCGCCCACGCCCCCGCCCGAGACGCGGATCATCGTCGCCGGGCTGGCCAACGACACGACGCTGCGCTGGTCACCCAGCCCCGAGCCCGATGTGGCGGGCTATGAGATCGTCTGGCGCGACACCACCGCGGCGCTGTGGGAGCACAGCCTCGACGTGGGCGACGTCAACGAGCACACGCTCGACCTGAGCAAGGACAACTGGATCTTTGGCGTGCGGGCGTACGACGCCGGCGGCTTCAAGAGCCCAGTCTCGATGCCCACCGCCGCCCGCGAGTAGCGCCGGCGACGTGTCGCTCGGGCGTCTCCCTAGCTCGCCCACTCTCCCTGCCTAGCCCACTTTGCAACGCCTCCGGACACGGGCGTTGGGTCGGACCCCGACATGCGGTATTGTTGCGTTCCCCCCCACTCCTCCGCTCGATGGAGCGGTGCTCGGCGGGGTCGCGCGGGTCCGAGCACGGGCCCCGGGGGGTGATCGATTCCTATTCCGGAGGTGAGTCATGCGTCAGAAGTTTCTGGGTCTCGCGGCGAGCGCCGCGCTTTGTCTGGTCGGCACGTCGGCGCTCGCGGCGCCGTTGACCACGGTCCGCGTGGCGAACGGCCTGGCGCGCCCCGTGTTCGTGACGGCCGCGCCGGGGGACACGTCGCGCGTGTTTATCGTCGAGCAGCGCCAGGGCTCGACCGGGCGCGTGCGCATCCTTGATGTCGCGACGGGCAACATCCTGCCCACGCCCTTCCTCAGCCAGACCGTGAGCACCGGCAGCGAGCAGGGCCTGCTTGGCTTCGCGTTCGATCCCGACTTCGACACCAACGGCTACGTGTACATCAGCTACACCCGCAATTTCGGCGGCAACAACTCGTTCGTCGATCGCTACACCGTCAGCGCGACCGACCCCAACGTGGTCGACCCCGCGAGCCGCCTGCCGATCATCCGGTACAACCAGACCAACTCAAACCACAACGGCGGCTGGATCGGCTTCAGCCCGCTCGATGACTACTTGTACATCCCGACCGGCGATGGCGGCGGCTCGGGTGATCCCTCCGACGACGCGCAGGACCTCACCCAGCTCCTCGGCAAGCTCCTGCGCATCGACGTGACCGGCGACGACTTCCCCGCCGACCCGGACCAGAACTACGCCATCCCTGCCGACAACCCCAATCTCGGCTTCACGGCGCGCGACGAGATCTTCTCCTTCGGCCTGCGCAACCCGTACCGCTGCGACTTCGACGACGCCACCGGCGACCTCTACATGGGTGACGTGGGACAGTTCGACATCGAAGAGGTCTCCGTCCTGCCCGCGGGCTCGCCCGGCGGCGAGAACTTCGGCTGGCGCTGCTGGGAGGGCACCCAGTTCTTCACCAGCTCCACCTTCGGCTGTCCCTCGCTCGTCGATACCGACCAGCCCATCCACGAGTACGACCACGGCGTGGGCTGCTCCATCACCGGCGGCGTCATCTATCGCGGCACCGCGATCCCCGCGCTCGACGGGCTCTACTTCTTCAGCGACTTCTGCAGCGCCCGCCTCTGGACCATCAATCCCGACGGCACGAGCAACGTCACGCCCACCCTCGTGGATCGCACCGCTGAGCTCGCGCCCGGCGGCGGCCTGAGCATCGCCAACGTGTCCAGCTTCGGCGAGGACGCCAACGGCGAGGTCTACATCTGCGACCTGTTCGGCGGCGAGGTCTTTAAGATCATCAACGACTGCGGCATCGCCGACGTCACCACCGAGAGCACCAGCAACGGCATCCCCGACGGGCTCGTCACGCTCTCCGACTTCTCGCAGTACCTCAACCTCTGGGCCGCGATGGACCCCGACGCGGACATCACCCTCACCGGCGCGTGCAACCCTGGCACGGGCGGCGACGGCGTCGACCTCAGCGACTTCTCCTGCTACCTGAGCGAGTGGAGCCTCGGCTGCCCGTGAGCGCGGCGCGCCCATCACCACCCGTTCGAGACTCCACACGCGGTGATCCGCCGCGTCCCGAGTAACCTACGAGCGCCTCGGTGTTCAACCGCCGGGGCGTTTGTTTCATCCGGACCCGCGGGGACATGTCGTGCCAATCCGAACTGTGTTGCTCATCGTCGTTGTGGCATGCGCCGTCTTGGCCCCGCCCGCTCGCGCGTCGACCGTCGTTGTGTCGGGATTCACCGGCGCCGACATCCAGGCCGCAGTGACAGCCGCGGGGCCGGGCGGCGTCGTGCTCTGTCCGCCCGGCACGTACACGTTCAACACGACGGTCGACACGTTCCCGGGCGGCTTCCCGCGCGAGACCACGATCCGGCCGCAGGTCAGCGGAACCCGGGTCACGTTCGAGGGCCCCGCACGGATGCTCGACGTCCGCACCACCACGCTGATCGTGGAGGACGTCGACTTCGTCAACGCCAGCGCGCCCGGACGGGGCGGCGCGATCCGTGTCTTCGAGCAGAGCACGTTCAACGTTGAGCTGATCGCCCGTCGATGCGGCTTCTATAACTGCTCGGCGAGCATCGACGGCGGCGCGATCTACGCCGAGGGCCAACCCAGTTCCGCTCGGTTGTTGTGGCTCACAGACTGCGTCTTTGATGGCAACCAGGCGGTCGTGGCCGGTGGCGGCGTCGGAACACTGAACTGTGACTCGCGCCTCAATCGCTGCACGTTCGTCAATAACGAGGCCGGCGCGCGCGGCGGAGCGGTGCACGGCGAGTATCGCGACGGCACGACGATGTACATGAACATCGCCAACTCGCTCATCGCGCAGAACTCGGCGCAGGTCGCCGGCGGCGTCTCGGGCGTGCAGCTCGGCTTCGATCTGATCATCCGAAACTGCACCATCGCCGACAACGTCGCCAGCGCCGGGCTCGTGGGTGGCGGCCTCTTTCTCGACGACGGCGGCGACACCGGGCGGGCCGCGCTCTTTCTCTACAACTCCATCGTTTGGAACAACACCAATATCTTCGGCGACACCAACCAGGAGGTGCAGGTCGGGCGGGGCGATCAGGGCAGCCTCCCCGATGAGTTCGACTGGCGCTTCAACATCATCCAGGGTGATCTCAGCGACGACCCGTGGAACGGTGACGGCAACATCCCCTTCAATCCGCTCTTCCGCAATCCCGCGAATCTCGACTACCGCCTGAGCCTGGGCTCGCCCGCTGGGGAATACGGGGTCTGGATCTTTCTCGTGAACTCGGGACAGCCTGGCTCGTTCGACGCGTCCGGCCTCGATCTGCTCGGCGATCCGCGCATCGTCGATGATCCGTGCCGGCCGCTCGGACTTGATCTCGACCTTGGCGCCTACGAGAGCCAGCTATTCGCGAGCGCCGTCTGCTACGTGGACGCCTCGAGGCCGACGGGCGGCGTGGGCAACGCGTGGGACGAGGCGTTCAGCGATCTCCAGAACGCGATCGCGTTCGTGCGCGCCACGCGGAATTGCCTGAATATCCAGGCGATCCTCATTGCCGAGGGCACGTACACGCCCACACAACCGAACGGCGCGCGATCCGCGTCGTTCGAACTCGCCGATGGCGTGAACCTCTTCGGCGGCTACCCGACCGGCGGGGGAACGCCCGACCCGGCGGCCCATCCGACGATCCTCTCAGGTGACTTCAAGAACGACGACGCGCCCGATGGCAGCAGCGGGACCGACAACAACAGCTATCACGTCGTCACGGGCGATGGCGTCACGGATGTCTCGATCAGCGACCTGACCATCACGCGTGGCGCCGCGACCGGCGCCGTCGAGCACTCCGGCGGTGGGCTGTACTTGTTCAACGTTGAACGCGCTGTGATGCGTGGTGTGACGTTCAACGACAATCAGGCCAGCAACTCGGGCGGGGGCGCCTACCTTGACCAATCAAGAGAGATCGATTTCGACGATTGCGTGTTCGACGGCAACAGTGCGATCGATCCCGTCAACGCACGCTCGGGCGCGATCGAGTACAGCGGAACCAAGGACTCCCTGGTTCGCAACAGCTCGATCCTCAACAACACCTCCGCGTCCAACGTCGGCGCCATACGTCTGACCGGGTTCTCGACAGATGTTGAGCTGGAATCGCTGATGGTCTCGGGCAACAGCGCCGCGGGCGAGAACGGCGCGATCTCGGTGAGCGACGGCTCGACCGCGACCATCTCCGACTCGGTCTTCACCGACAACGAGGCCGGCGCTGGGGCCGCGATCAGTGTCTTTGATGCCGAAGCCGTTGTGGTCAACACGCTCGTCTACGCCAATCGCGTTGCGGGTGGTTTCGGGTCGGGCGCGCTGCGCGCCTCGACCAACGGACGCCTCCACATCGTCAACAGCACGGTCGCGTTCAACACGGGCAACAACGAGACCGGCGGCGTTCGCAGTGGCGCTTCGAACGCCGCGATCAACATCGAGAACTCCATCCTCTTCGGCAACACTGGTGCCACCGCCGCGTCGATCGAAGACGCGCAGGTCAGCGGCTTGGGATCCTCGATCGACGTGGACGCCTCGCTGATCGAAGGCCTGTCCCTGTTCGCAGGCGGGCTGAACATCGACGCCGACCCGCTGTTTGCCGACGCCGCGAGCGGGGACTTCGCCGTGTCCGTCGGCTCGCCGGTGATCGACGCGGGCGACTCGTCGCGCGTCCCGCCGGGTGTGACAACCGATCTGGCGGGCGGGGCTCGCGTGGTGAACAGTGTGAGCTACGCCGACACGGGAGTGCCCGACGGCGTGGGAGGCGTGGTCGACATGGGCGCCTACGAGGCGCCGAGCGGATTCGCGAATGTCATGTGCGCGTTCGCGGACATCACCTCGTTCGGCGTGTGCGTGCCCGGCTCGGGCGATGCCGCCGTGGATCTGTCTGACTTCGCGTGCTTCCTCAGCGAGTGGTCGGTCGCGTCGGCCTTCGCCGACATCACGACCGCGGGCGCCTGCACACCCGGGGCCGGCGGCGACGGCGTGGACCTCAGCGACTTCTCGTGCTATCTCGCCGAGTGGAGCGTGGGCTGCCCGTGATCACGCTCGGCGGCCGCGCCCGTGCCACGGGTTGGGAATCAGCCCCGGCGTCGATCGCCGGTACACCAGGTAACGCTCGCCGAACGATGCGATGAGGTCGCGCTCCTCGATCTTCGTGCCCAGCACGATGTAGCCCGTGCACATGACCGCGAAGAAGAGGTGGCCGAGCGTCATCTCCGGCGTGATCCAGAACGCGATGAGGAATCCCGTCATCAGCGGGTGACGGACGAGGCGGTAGAACCCGACAAGGCGGAACGACACCGGCTCATACGCCCGACCCATCGCGTTCGTCGCGACCTGCCGCACGCCGAATAGGTCGAAGTGGCTCACCATGAACGACGAGAACAGCACGACGCCCCAGCCCAGCAGTGCGACACTCGTGATGGTCCACCAGAGCCAGGCCGCTTGGACGCTCCAGAGGGTGCCGGGCAGCGGGCGCCAGAGCCAGAACGTCGCCGCGAGACACGCGCTGGCGAGCAGCACAAACAGGCTGCGCTCGATTGACTCGGGGATGAACCGCGTGACCCACGCCTTGAACCGCGGGCGGGCCATGATGGTGTGCTGGACGACGAACGCCGCGAGCAGGCCGGCGTTGACGAGCAGCGACGACACCACCCCGACGACGGCGCCGTCGTTGATCGACTTGGGCACAACCAGGCCGGTGGTGAACCCGATCGCGTAGAGAAAGGTCACAAAGAACGCCGCGTACGCCGCGAGCCCGAAGCCGAGCACCGCAAGCCGCGGCACGATTGCCCCGGCCTCGCGCCACTCGAGCAACGCGTGCACGGGGCAACCAGAGGGATTGGAAGCGGGCTTGGTCGCGGTCGGGGCCATGGCAGCATCTCCAGAAGTGGGTGACACCCAATCGGGCTCGCCGGGAGAAGCGAGATCGACCGCCCGCCGGGGACACGACCCGGCGCTTTGTGCAGAGATCGCGGGCTTGCGCCTGTATAAAAAGTTGGATTGAGTGGCCGAATCGGCTACTTTGACAGGTGACCTCCGTCCGCGGTTCGAGAGGCGTTTGGGTGACCAAACGGCGCGGGTGGATTGAGCGTCCGATCGAGAGGTCGGGAAGAAAGGATCTTTATGTTTATGTCTGCGCGCACCGCGGCTCTCGCCGCCCTGGCTGGCTGCGCCGCCAGCGCTTTCGCCGCCAACGTTCCGACCCAGCTGCTCTTCCAAGAGGGCGACGCGATCGACGGCTCCACCGTCTCGGGCGTCAACGCCGTCTTCACCAGCGGCGCCGGCACGGTTGGCTCGCTCGGCGTGCTCGATGATGGACGCCGATTCGTCTGGATCGACAACGGCGTCGCGTTCACCAGCGACAACGCCTCGATCCCGTGGAGCGGTGCGGAGAGCACCATCGGCGTCGCCGATGACGGCTCGTGGACCGCCAGCCCATCGCTGCCCTTCAGCGGTACCAGCGGCACCGATGACTCCTGGTGGCACTCCAGCAACCAGCCCATCGCTCGCGAGTTCGACGTGTACCCGTTCATCCCCGACCAGGTCGTCGGCTTCGCGAGCCGCCCGTCCATGGACGACGAGGGCACGGCCTACGTCGTCGGCGGATACCGCCTTCAGGACCCCACGGATAACTCGGGCTCCGACGGCCGCGCGTTCTGGCGATCCACCGACCCAGCCTCCGGCAACTACGACGTGATCTACGAGTCCTTTGAGGTCATCGATGGCTTCACCGTCGGCAACGGCGGCGTCGACTTCACCTACGACGTCTCTGGCAACGGCGACTGGCTCATCACCGAGATGGTCTTCAACGACACACCCTCGACCCAAGACGACAACATGGTCTACCTCATCGACCTCAACAACCCCGCCAATAAGACCCGCCTAGGACGCGAGAACGACCCGACCGGCGATGGCGACGATTTCGATAACTGGGACGGCGTCAAGGTC
>JBCAXI010000042.1:0-13126 GCA_038534175.1 Planctomycetota bacterium
TCGCCGCGTAGGCCAAGCCGCAGTATGCCTAGCCGTGTTGGCTGGTCTTGCCGAACAACCCGTGCGACTTCGAACTCCGTGCGGCCGTCGAGTTCGCACGGCCGTTGCCCGCTCAGCATCTTGTACAGCACCACACCGAGCGAATAGACATCTGACCGCACATCGGGCGCATGGACGTCGCTGTTGATCTGTTCCGGCGACATGTGCGGCGCCGCGCCGACGATCCTTCCGGTGCTCGTCCGAAGGGTGGCTTGCAGGTTGATATCGCCGGCGCAGGCCACGCCAACGTCGAGCACCTGGGGATGGCCCGATTCGATGACCATGATGTTGGAGGGCTCTAGATCATGGTGGATCGCACGCTTCTGGTGGGCATGCTCGATGGCATCGCAGACGAGCGCCATGGGCGCCACGCGCCCACGGGAGCGCCGCTCGTGCTGCTCGCGATGATCGAGGAGCCACGAGCCTTGAATCAGCTCCATCGCGAAGTACGGTTGGGCGTCATCCGTGTCCGTTTGCGTGCCGGACTCGTAGATCTTGGCGATCCCGGGGTGGTCGAGGCGGCCGAGCACCTAGACCTTGTGTTCGAAGCGTCGGAGCACCGCGGGTGAGAGCGCTCCAGAGCGGATGACCTTGAGCCGCCACCTTGCGCTTGGAGGAATGCTGCTGAGCGCCACAGGCCTCGCCCATGCCCCTCGAGCCCAGCACGTCGGTCACGCGGAACCCGCGGATAGTGGTGCCAATGACCATGCCGGCCGCGACGTCTGAGGCGGTGCTCATCATGAACGAGTTGTCGGCGGTGCGATCCTCGCCGCCGATCGACTCAATCAGTTCCCCCGTTTGTATCTCGTTTGAGTGGGGCGCCCGCGGATGGGAGCGTCACCGTTGAGCAAGATCGGCGACCGCTGTCTCAAGCCGATCGATGTTGTCGGACACAACGTCGATGTACGAGCGATCGCCCGCCAGCTCGCCTGTGTCCCACAGCACCGCAACCACGCCGAGGCGATCGAGCAGCATCTCGGCGGTCTCCGCATCGGGCAATTCCTCGCACAGGAGCACGGCCGCGACGGGCTCGCCGCTTGAGCTCCGGCGCTGGACCGTGTCTAGCTCGTTCGGCCACGAGCTCGGATCGCCGCCGATTCGGCCGGTTGGCCAGTCGTATCGGCGGGCGAGGTAACCGAACGGACTCTCTGAGGCGATGATCTCGACCGACGAGGTGTCGATCGCGGTGAGGCGAGCATGGAGCGCCTCGAACCGGCTGGCCAGCGCGGCCCGATTCGCTTCGAACTCGTTCGCGTGATCTGGAAACGCCTCGCGGAGTGCTTCGGAGATCGCTCCGGCCTGGGCGATGGCGTTGATGGGATCGAGCCAGGTGTGCCCGTCAATCTCCTCGTGAGCGTGCTCGCCCTCCGGGCCGTGGGAGTGTGTCTCGCCCGAGACGACGAGCAGGGGCCCTTCGATCGCGTCGGCCGTCGACACGACCCGCGAGCGAGGGAGCGGCGCGGTCTGCGCCCACGCCTCGAACTCGGCCCCGTTCATGACGATCAGCTTCGCGCGCTGGTAGGTCTGGATCATTTCGGCGTTCGGTCGCCAGATCGCTGGGAGTTGGTCGTCGGGGCAGAGCATCTCAACCAGAACGAGATCGCTTGCCACAGCGCCGGTCATCCAGCCGATGGGCGCGGTCGTGGTGCGCACGACGTCTTCGATCTCAGACGGCTCGGGCGCACGGGCCGACCGACGATCGCAGGACACGAGCATGGAGACGCCGGCGAGGGCGAGCAGGGGCGTGATGGTGCGAGGCATGTCGAATCCGTGTGTTCGGTGTGCGGATCGGTGAACGGTTCAGGCCAACGCGGCAAGGTCAACCGTGACTCCCTTAACCATATGGCTACGTGAACCACATCATCATTCGCGGCGCGAGGTCGGCGGCGCCCCATGCGGTGAGGGTGGCGGCGAGGACGCCGGCGGCCGCGAGCCCGCCAAACTCAATCGCGAACAGCTGAACGATCTGCGCCCGCGAGGCGCCGATGTCGCGGAGTGTTCGGATCTCATTGGCGCGGGCTCGTACAGAGAGCGTCACGACGAGCGCGAGCAGGCAGAGCATCGCGAGCCCAACAACGAGCGAGACCGCGTCGATGAGGCGTTGGATTCGGAGCACGGACTCGATCAGCTCTTTGGAGACCTTGCTCGGGGAGATCGCCTGGCGGGCGGTGTTGGCGTTGATGCGAGTGCGCACCAGCGTGGCGGCCTTGTCGGTGGGTGGGACGACCAAGACCGCGGTGATGGGGAGTCGATCGCGCTCGCCGTGCATGTGGAACGAGTCGGCGGTGTGGGCGTCCACACGCTGGTGCTCGATGACGGCGCCCGACAGCGCGACGCGGTCGCGCGATCGTCCGATGAGCTTGCTGGGGTCGGTGATCGACGAGGCCGGCTCGTGCCCGTGTGCGATGCCCTCGAGCAGCCAAGCGGTCTCGAGATCGACCAGCACGGCCTCGTCATCGGGCGTGCCCGTTTCCGCGAGGACGCCGACCACTTGGAGCACGACTGACGAGGCGCCCGTGATGTCGTACGAGCGTCGCTGGTCGCTGGGCAACCGGTCGCCCGACGCCAGGCCCAGGCGTGCGGCGGCCGACGAGCCGAGCACCGCCTCGCCCAGTTGCGATACGAGGCGTCCTTCTCGCGGTGCGAGCGATCGAAAGTCGAAATACTCGAAAGGAACGGCGGCGATCGGCTCGCCCTTGGCGGTGAATCGGGCGTGCACGGGAAACGCGCGAACACCCGGCTCGGTCGCGATCTCGTCAACCACACCGAGCTCGATCGGGGCCACGTTCGACACGCGCCAGTGCAGGGCGGCGAGCACGAGATCGAAGCGGCTGCCCGCGGCGCCCACCAGCAGCGGCACCGTCTCCGCGCGGTCGCGGAGCACACGCTCGAACGAGCCCGCGACCGAGCGGCTGATGAGCGGCAGCGCGGCGATGATGAACACGCATCCGATCAGCAGGAGCGAGCGACCCCAGTGGGCTTGAGCGTGTCGGAGTGCGAGCGCGATCATGGGCTCGCCCGTTCGAGCGAGGCGATCTCCGCAAGATCGATGGTCCGCGCGAAGTGCTCAAGGACGGAGCGGTCGTGTGTGACCGCGACCACGGTGGCGTTGAGGTCGTTGGAGGCGTCGAGCACGAGCCGTGTGATCTCGTCGGAGCGTGCGGGGTCGAGGTTGCCGGTGGGCTCGTCGCAGACGATCAGTCGCGGATGGGTAACGAGCGCACGGCAGACCGCGATCCGCTGGCGTTCGCCCTGGCTGAGTCGATGAGGCTTGCGGGCGAGTGTGTGGGCGACGCCTGCGCCCTCCGCCAGGCGGCGGGCGCGGTCCTTGGCCTCTCGGAGATCGAGCCCGCCCAGGCGGGCGGTGAGCGTGATGTTGTCGAGCGCCGAGAGGTAGCCGAGCAACGCGAACTCTTGGAAGACCATGCCGATCGAGCGGAGGCGTGCTCGGCCTCGCTCGCTCGGGCGGAGCGACGCAGGATCGGTGCCGAGCGTGCGCACCTCCCCCTCGCTGGGCGCCAGCAGGCCGACGATGAGGCGGAGGAGCGTGGTCTTGCCGCAGCCGCTGGGGCCGATGATCGCGGTGTGCTCGCCCGGCGTGATCGCGAGTGTGGGCACGCAGAGCGTCAGCCGCTCGGCGCCGGGGAACCGGTACCGCGCGTTGCGCACGCTGATCACGGGCTGCGTGGGTGGTTCGGACATGGGCTTAGATGTCCGGTCGCCCAAGCTGCTCGAGGATCTGTTGCACCGGGTCGGCGTCGGAGGTGGTCTCATCGATCGGGGTGCCATCGGCGGGATCGATGCGTTGCTGCGAGCGCAGCTCGTGGTCGGTGAGGCGCCAGCCCCGGTCGGTCCACGTGACTCGGTAGCGGGCCTTGTACAGGTGGGCGCGGGTGTGGCTGTGGCCCCAGTGGTACACGGTGCCGTCCACGCGCCATTGGTGGATCGTGTCGAAGCCAAGTCCGATCGGGTCTTCGGTGGATCGATCGATCTCTACGATGTGGGTATCGAGCGGTCGGAGTCCGGTTACGACGCCGACCTTCATCTCTTCCTCGGCTTGCAAGAGTGAGAGACGGATCTGCTCGTACAGCTCGCCGAGCAGCTGGCCATCGAGCGCCATCTCCAATCGGTCGTAGATGTCCGACTCGGCGGTGTAGTCGAAGGCGCGGTACATCGCCTCGTGGATGGTCAGGAAGATGGCCTTGGCGTCGGCCTCCGACGACACGGGGCTCGGCTTGCCTCCGATGCGGAGCCCCGTCGCGTCGTGGAGCGCGACGGCGAGACCGAGGGAGACGGCCGCGATGCCGCAGCCGGTGATCCATGCGCGGGGTGTGCGCACCATAGCGGCGGTGGCCATGGCGGCGAGCGCCGCGGCGCCGAGCACGATGATCGTGATCGGCACGCCCCTGAAGCCGCTCGGCGTTGGCGTTGGCAGGTTGCGCAAGGGATCGGGCGCGTCGGCCTCGGTGCGCGACCATCGGATGGTCGGCTCGGCGTGCGTGAATCGGGCGGCGCTCGATTTGCCCGAGGCGATGAACACCGCCTCGAAGTACATGCGAGGTCGAACAGCACTGGCGCGCTCCATGCGTTCGGCGAGCTGGTCGAACGGGTACGCGGGCCAGGTGAGCTCGACGGTCTCGACGGGCTCGTCGGCGTCGAACCGCATGACCGCGGTCGCGCGGATGAGGGCGCGGGCCCCCATGTTTGGGAAGATGGCGATCATGCCGGGGTCGGGATCGGTGAAGATCTCGAGACGTTCGAAGGTTGGCGGGACAAGGTCGCCGTTGATCACGCAAGGGGCGCGGTCGATGAGGAGACGCTCGAGCGCTTCGAGTGCGAGGTCGGCTTCTCTGGCGTTGACCTCGTTGATCGCTTCGCGGGGGACGGGCGCGACCTCGTCGAGGAAGGCGAGATTGACGCCGACGGAGAATCGGACAAGGTCATCCTCGATCGCGACGCGGAGGTCGGCGTGCGGGCCGTCCTGGGGGTGCGATGCGGCCGCGGCGATCCGTTGGGTGGTGCAGAGGAGTGCCACGATCGCGAAGGCTGCACGGAGAATCATCGGACGATCGTATGGGCGTGAGGGCCGTCGACGTCGGGGATGCCGGGGTTCTCCGCAACCCGACCGGTGATCGCGGAGTACAGTTCTGCCTCTGAGGGTCCGGCTTCGCTCGGACGTTCGATCCCCAATCTCGGCACGAGACACAGAACGCGAGGCGATGAAGATGAAGAACCGCTGGACCTGTAACGCGACGGCCGTGGCGCTGATGACCGCCTGCGGAGCCGCGATGGCGTCGAACGGTGAGCGTGGCACGGGCGAGTCCGTCCGTGACCGAGAGGGCTCTCCGATTTCCGACGTGATCCGCTCCATGAGCGACGACGTGAAGCTTTACAACGAGCACCTGACCACGCTGGCGAGCCCGTACATGATGGGGCGCGTGCCCGGATCCGCGGGCATGGAGCGGGCACGCGAGTACTGCGCGTTCACGTTCGAGCAGCTCGGTGTCGAGCCGGCGTTCCCCTCCGAGGATGGCGACGCGTTCTCGAGTTTCTATGACCCGTTCGAGCTTGGTGGCTCGCTGGAGATCGTGGAAGAGACGATCTATGTGCGTGGGATGGAGCCGCTCGAGGCCGAAGAAGACTTCGTGTATACCGGGCTGGGTTCCGATGGCTTCGTGACGGGCGAGATGGCGTTCGTTGGCTACAGCATCGACAACGGCCCGGATGACTTCGATAGCTTCGGCGGCGAGGACGATCTCGAGGGCAAGGTCGCGGTCCTGTTCCGGTTCGAGCCGGTTGACGAGGACGGCGAGGCGCTGTGGGGCGAGGGGTCATGGTCGGATCGGGCGTCGTTCGACAACAAGCTTCGTGGCCTGAGCGAGCGCGGCGCCGCGGGCGCGATCATCGTGAACACGCCGGGCACGTTCGACGATCGGGCCGGGCGTTTGAGCCGATTCCGCACCAGCGGTGGTGGGGTCGACTTCCCGGTCTTTATGATGACGCCCGACGCGGGTGAGCAACTGGCACGAGCGGCTGACTTCGATGGCAAGGACCTGATGGCCCTGCGCAAGCACGCGGACGCGGGGCGTGGCGTGATCGAGAGCGGTAAGGACATCGGTCTGGCGGGCGCGGGCGAGCGTCAGGCGATCGAGGCGGCGAACGTGGGCGGCGTGATCCGCGGCTCGGGCGACCTGGCCGACGAGTGGATCGTGGTGGGCGCCCACCTGGATCACCTCGGGATGGGCTACTTCGGCTCGCGCACCGGCCCGGGCAAGCTGCACCCGGGCGCCGACGACAACGCGTCGGGCTCCGCGGGCGTGCTGCTGCTCGCCGACAAGCTCGCCGACTTGTCCAAGGACGACGGCGAGGATCGCCGCTCTGTGTTGCTGATGCTGTTCGACGGCGAGGAGAGCGGGCTGAACGGCGCCCGCCACTATGTCAACGACCCGATCGTTGACATCGACGACCACGTGCTGATGTTCAACTGGGACATGATCGGCCGCATCGAGGACGAGAAGCTTGTGGTCGCCGGACTCGACACGGGCGAGGGCATGCGTGACTTCTTCGAGCCGCTGTTTGACGACTGTGGGCTCAACGTGCGAGCGCCGGAGCGGATGACCGGCGCCAGCGACCACATGATGTTCTACCGGGCCGACGTTCCGGTGATCTTCAGCCACATCGACGGCCTGCACGGCGACTACCACACGCCCGAGGACACCAGCGACAAGATCAACCGGGTGGGCGCGACCAAGGCCGTGCTGCTCGTGGCGGACATGATCGGCGCCTACGGCAGGCACTCGACCCGCTTCGAGTTCGCCGAGCAGGCGCAGGGCTCGGGCCCGGTGAGCGGCATCAAGGTTCGGTTCGGCATCATGCCCGGCAGCTACAGCGAGGACGAGGCGGGCATTCCGGTGGGCGGCATCACGCCGGGCGGCGCGGCGGGCAAGGCCGGCGTGCTCGCGGGCGACCGCCTCGTGCGTTGGGACGGCCAGAAGCTGACCGACATCCAGGGCTGGATGGAACTGCTCGCTGAGCACGAGCCGGGCGACAAGGTCATGGTCGGCATTGAGCGCGAGGGCGAAGAGATCACGCTGGAGGTCATTCTGCAGGCGCCGTGAGCGGCCTTAGGGTCGAATTCGCACCGTCTGGACGGCGTTCGCTGGGATCGTGATCTCGGCGAAATGGTCGCCGATCTGTAGCGCGTACTCGACGGGCTGCTTTGTGGTGTTGAGAAGTTGCACGCTGAGCAGCCCTCTTTGGTTGATAGTCGCGCAGGCGTGCAGCGAATCGGCGTTGAGCGATCCGAGCTCGGTTTGCGTCTGAACGGCTTGGTCGCCGGGCCGGATGGTGCGACTGAATTGGGCGAGCACGTGGAAGATGGGCGTGTAGTACACGTCTTGCGAGGCGGTCTCGATCATGATTGGGGCACCGCAGAAGTTGCCGACGTGGTTCGGGCCGCCGTGGTGGTCCAGCACGATGTTCCAATCGACCCATCCGGTGAGCCAGTGATCGATGCTGACGATGATGTTCCGTGCGTAGCGGTGCACCGGTGTGTACTTGGGATGGTCAACGACGCGCTCGCCGGCCCAGGGCGCGGAGTAGGCCCAGTCCGTCGCGTTGGGATTCCACCAGAACGAGTCATTCTGGAACCAGCCTGATTCCTTGAACCCGATCGGATCGCCGATGCCCTCGGGCGCATCCTTGCCAAGGTCATCGATGCAGCCCTCGGTGTGCACGATTGGGACACCGGGGTATCGCGCGTTGACACGCTCGAACGCCTCCTCGAACACCTTGAAGGTGCTGGCGTACCAGTGCACCGCGACGCCGTAGACGTATGGGGCGGTCTCCGGGTCGCCGAGTATGGCGTCCGTCCACTTGTCGAGGTCGTCGCGGTTCTGGTCGTAGATCAGCAGGCGCGTATCGGAGTGGCTGCTGGCGGCCAGCTTCGGGCCGAGATGGTCCTTGATAAAGGCGTTCTGCGACTCGGGCGAGAAGTGCATGCTCTCCCATTGCCCGCTATTGCCGTGCGGCTCATTGACGGGCGTGATGCCCCATATCGGGACGTCGGCATCCGCGTAGGCGTCGAGGTACCGGACGAGGTAGTCGGCGTAGGTCGATTCATGCTCGGGCCGCAGCGAGCCGCCGGTTCCCTGCCAGTTGTTCTCTGGCGTCATCCCAACGAACCACTCGCCCACGTCCTTCATCCACGGCGGGGCCGTCCAGGCCGAGGCGATGATGCGCAGCTCGGAGTCGTGCTGTTGGCGCTTGATCTCCATCGCCTCGCGGATCATCGGCAGCAGGTCGTAGGAGGGATCCTTGACGCCGGGGTGCGTCGCCGGATCGAAGCCGGCGGTGTCGGGCGCGATGCTGAACGCCGAGAGGTCCGGGTCGGGGTCGTCGGCGTACGAGTACTTGCCCTCGACCGTGAAATCGCAGGATCCGATATGGGTGCGCGTGAGCGTGAAGTTGGCACCCGACTTGCCGTAGACGCGTTCCATCACACGCCGGCGAAGACTGGGCTCCAGGTGCGCGAGCACGAATGCAGACGACTCGGTGAACGAGGTGCCGATGCCATCGATGGTCTGCTTGGTTCGGTTAGGGAACACCGTGACCGTGACGCCCTCGGCCTGTCCTGGCCTGAATTCGGCGATGTCGACGGACGCGAGCTTGTGGCCTGATTCAGACGTGAGCAGGACCTCGGTCATCGTCGGGCCGTTGTTGGCGTGAGCTGTCGCGCACGCGGTGAGAGCGATCGGCGCCAGACAGGCGAGTGTTGCGATTCGGAGCGTCGTGGTCGGTATCAAGGGTGTGGCCTCCGTGCGGAGCCTATCGCTCTGGCGTGGGCACGGCGTAGATGCTCTCGGCGCGGATCGTGAGCACGTTGGCGTTTGGGCGAGGGCCCACGGCGCCGACCACGATGATCTCGTCGAGCGGCTCCAGACCCGCCGCGTCGGGCATGATGCTCGTGGGCTTCGAGGCTGAGCCCACCACCTGCACCGTCGCGGCGTTCGCGAGGATGGTCTCGGGCGTCTCGCAGCAGTAATCCCACGGCGTGGGGCAGCCCTCTTCGGGTGGGCAGTAGGGAATCGCGAGATCCATGACCGTGAAAACGGGGCTCCCCGGGTTCATGGGCGTGACTCGCCCGCCGATGCGCGCTCGCATGATGACGCGGTCGCCCTCACGCGCGGAGGCCTTGATCTCGGTGACCGGCTGCGCGCCCTCGGGCGCCGCCGCCAGCATCCATGGCGCCGAGGTGGTGGTGTCGGTCGCGGGCGCCGCGTCGGACGTGCCTCCCGATTCGCCACACGCGGAAAGCGTGACGGGAAGCAGAATGGCGGTGAGCATGGCGAGACAACGATGCATGGTGTGAACTCCTGTGGTTCTTTGGGGACGGTGTCCCAGGACGTCGAGTGGTTCTGGTCAGTGGGACTTGAGGGCTTCGGTGATGGGCAGTCGCAGGCAGCGGATGGCGGGCGGGATGGCACCCACTAGCCCGACGGTGAGGCCGCCGAGCACGGCGATGAGCACAACGGGCGCATCGAGTGAGAGGGCGAAGGCGCCCATGGAGAATCGAACGGCGAGCCCGTCGAGGAGCAGCAGGCCGAGGACGACGCCGAGCAGGGCGCCGCAGGCCGATGCGAATACGGACTCTTCGGTCAGGCTCAGCACGATGGAGCGTCGCGTGAATCCGAGGGACTGCAGCATGCCCACCTCGCGCACCCGCGCGGCGAACGCGGCGTACATGGTGTTGAGCCCGCCGAGGATGGCGCCGGACGCGATCAGCGCAGCGGTGATCAGGATCATGACGCGGATGGGCGCGTAGAACGCGGCGATCGAGGCGTAGTAGTCGCGCTCAGGAATCGCGGTGATCTCCAGATCCAGCCGGCTCTTCGCGAACACGTCGACGTCGACGAACGTGGCGCGATCGAGCGTCAGGATGACGCACGAGAGCGTGGACTCGCGCTTGGTGGCGATCTGCAGATCGGTGAGCGGGAGCCAAATCTCGGCGTTCATCACGGTGTTGGGCGCGCTGAATCGACCGACGATCGTCCAGTCGCGTTTGTCGAAGTGCAAGGTCTTGCCGATGCCGACCCGATCCTCCGGCAGGCCGAGCCGGGTCGCGGCGAGCTCGCCGAGCATGAGCTCGTCGGCTCCCGCGACGGGCGGGCGACCCTCGATGATCTCAACGTCGGGATGCACGAGCAGAGCGATGGGGCGGACGCCGCGCATGACCGCGCTGAGTTCCCGCTGGCTGTCGGCACGCTCTCGGATGGGCAAGGCCGCGTGGATCTCCGGCGAGGCGTACGGCACGCCGGCCCTCTCCTTGATGCCTGGAACACTTGCGGCGGCGATGACTTCGACGGCGGCGTCGATCTGCGACCGCTCGACGCCCTCCTCGCTGCCAGTGCCGAGGATCATGACGTTCTCGTGCAGCGGGGCGCTCCGTGTGAGTGTGGTCTGCATGCCGCGAACAAACCCGCCCGAGGCGAGAATGAGCAGCACAACCAGCGTGGTGCCGATGAGGGACGCGGCGAGCCGAACGCCGCTGCGGCCCAGATTTCGGAACGCGTAGTGGAAGGGGAGCTGTCGCATGCGTGGCCTTGGGGTGCGGGGTTCAGGCGGCTCGGAAGGTCTGTGCGATCTCTTGCCTGGAGGCTTGCCAGGCTGGCACAAGACCCGCGATGACACCGATGGCGCCGCAAACAGTGAGCCCGGTGAGCAGCAGCCCGGTGTCGGCGACGATTGGAATGGACACACCCTCTACGGAGAGCGCAAAGTCGCCCCGACGTGCCACCACCAGCGCGCCGAGCGCGCCGAGCAGCCCGCCGATCAGCGCGAGTACCACGCCCTCGGCCACGATGAGGCCTGCGATCAGCGGGCCGGAGAATCCCAGGGTCTGCAGCACCGCGTGCTCGGAGATCCGGCTCTGCACGCCGAGCACGATCGAGTTGGCCACCAGCGCGAGCACCGCGGCGAGACATCCGAGGCCGAGCCAGCGGGCGAACCCCACCAGCTCGATCACGTCGTCGGCGACACGCGCGATGAACGCCTTCTCGCCGAACGTCGCGGTGGGCTCCTGTGCGACGCGAAACAGCTCGTCGATCTCGTCGGCGACCGGATCGAGCATCGAGGCGTTCTCGACCTTGACGTTGAACTGCGTGACCACCCCGAGCTGGTCGCGTCCGGCGAGTTGGACGAACTCGAGCGCCGTGTAGGCCACGTTCTGGTCCTGCGGATCATCGGACCGCACGACGCCCGCGACGATCGCGGTGATGCCCGCCGCGTCGAACGTCATCCCGGGGCGAAGGCCTCGGCGATTCGCCAGCGTCTCGCCCACGAGGGCGGCGTCGGTCCGACGGCGCCAGTCGTCCAGCGAGCCGGAGACCAGCTCGAGTCGCCGGCCCTGGCCATCGAGGAACGCCTCCTTCGGCACGCCGCGGAAGGTCACGACGTCAAGGCTGGTTCGGCAATTCGACACCACGATCTTCATCGGCGTGGCGCGCACGACGCCAGCGATCCGCTCGATGCGGGGTTGGTAGTCCTGAGGCAGCTCGCTTGTGGCAGGGCAATAGCGATCGGCGCGGTACACCACGAGCGTGGTGTCGTTGGCCGTCGCGGTGGTCGCTTGGGTGACGCCGCGGTTCATCGCCTGCACCGCGGTGAACAGGAACATCGCGATCGCGATGCCGACGATCGTGAGCAGCGACCGCACGCGATGGCGTGTGATCTGTTTGAGGGCGTATGGCAGACAGCGGATCGGATTCACGCGTAGGCCTCCCGCTCCATCGGCGAGCCCTGAGACGCGAGGCGCCCCTTGTCGAGGTGGAGCGTGCGCTCGGCGTATTCGGTCGTGTTGGGATCGTGCGTGACCATGATGATTGTTTTGCCGAGGTCGGCGTTGAGTGATCGGAGCTGCGACATCACCGCGTGGGCCGACGGCTTGTCGAGGTCGCCCGTTGGCTCGTCGGCGACGAGGATGTCGGGATCGGTCACGATGGCTCGCGCGATCGCGACACGCTGTTCCTGACCGCCAGAGAGCTGGCGAGGGAAATGGTCGGCGCGATCGGCGATGCCGATGCGATCGAGCGCGGCGAGCACCCTTGCTCGTCGCTCGCGCCGACCGATGGGGTGCAGCAGGAGCGGGAGCTCGACGTTCTCGTACGCCGTGAGCACGGGGACCAGGTTGTAGAGTTGGAAGATGTAGCCGACATGCCCCGAACGCCACGCGGCGAGCTGGTTGCGGCTGAGTGTGGCGAGGTCGATTCCATCGACGCGCAGCGAGCCGGCGGTGGGGGAGTCGATGCCAGCGATCAGATTGAGCAGGGTGGTCTTGCCGCTGCCGCTGGGGCCCATGAGCGCGAGAAAGTCGCCCCGCGGCACGTCCAGGTCCAGACCATCGAGCGGACGGATGATGCTGTCGCCCTTGCGATAGGTGCGACAGAGGTTGCGGCACTCGATCATGACGGATCCTCCTCACGGGCGAGACGAAACTCGACGCGCTCGCCCTCGCGAGCGGTCGCGTGATCGAGGGCGACCAGAGCGCCCGGTTGGATGTCGCCTGCGAGCGTGACCCAGCCGTTCTCGGCGCCGAGCCGTTCGACGGCCACCGAGTGGAGGGCGCCGCGAGACGCCTTGCGGTGGGTGACGGTCCACACGCGCGCCGAGCCGTCGCGATGATCGAGCGCGTCGATGGGCACGAGCACGCGGGAACCGGCGGGCGCCGCCGCGCCCTGCCCCGCCGAGACGCCACCGGGCAGGAACTTCACCCGCGAGAGCATCTCGGGGCGCAGGATCGGGTCGGGGTCGATGATCTTGACCTTCATCTGCAATGTGTTTTTCTGGAGGTCCGCCTCGTGCGTTGTTCGGAGCACCTCACCCTTGAACACACGATCGGGCAGCGCCTCAACCACGATCTCGCAGTGCTGGCCCACGAACACGTGCGCGGCGTCTGCGAGAGGCACGTCTACCCGGACTTGCAAGCGATTGGGGTCGTACAGGTGCACGAGGTGCATCGAGTGGGGGGCGTCCATGTTGCGCATGACTTTGTCGCCCGGGGCCTTGAGCCGGCGCTGCACGAAGCCCGAGA